>JAADCY010000047.1 GCA_013154205.1 Thermoproteota archaeon
GTTTTTCATTATCCTAAGTATTTCGGCTACTTGTTTGTATCTAGGCATATTCCATCAACCTTGTACTTGACCTGTTAAATATACTTCATTGGGTTGAAAATGTTGGTAACGGATTATAAAGCTTGTTTGCTGGAGGATAAGATCATTTTCTCCAGGGCCTTATGCACTATATTAATAATTCGTTTGAAATCATATTTAGCCGTAGCTTCAACAACTCCTGCAGTGTCATGTCCACCACCAGATCCTCCTAGTAATTCGCCTAGATAGGGCATTAAATCTCTTCCTAAACTGATACCCGTTGTTCTGACAAACGATTGTTTTGCACGTCCAACGATTCTGATTTTCTCCTTATGCCTAGATATTATAAAGGCTGCATCGGCTCCTAGCTCTAAAATGGCTCTAGCACAGCTTGATTCATACGCACTAACATGGCTATACGCTATGATTAGGTCATCTATTTTCTTAATTACTATTCTCTGTGCAGCTTTTAATCGAGCTATTTTTTCTGGGATAGGCATTTCATGCTGGAGGATGGATTGTGCCTTCAAATAATCGGCGCCTAGAAAAGAAATTAGATTGTACACTGTTAGAAAAGTCCTCTTTGTAGCATAGATAAATCTCCGTGTATCATAGAGTATGCCTGCTAGGAGAAGCGTCGAAATACTCTTGGGCAAGTCATGCCCCCATAATAGCGCTATATTTGCGACTATCTCTGAAGTACTTCGGGCATTGTGATCAGATATTACCAGGTATGCTTTCCTCCATAGTTTTCCCGGCTGATGATGGTCTACAAGTATAAATGGTTTTTCAGATATATAATGCGCAAGAATACCTAGTTGTTCCGGGTTATTAGTATCGACTATTATTAGCATATCAATGTTAATAAGTAATCTTTCTCCTCTTCGCAGATCAATTATACTGTACTTGTATTTCTCGCCTAGCTCTAGTTTTTCCATGACTTGTTTTGATATCTCATTCATACCTTCGGGTAGAAGTATGTACGATCTTATTTTTACTTTCTGTAGTATCTCGTGTAGGGCGATGGCCGAAGCAATCGCGTCAGGATCGGCGTTACGGTGTGTTATGATAAATATTGTTTTACCTATAAGTTCCGAGTGGATCTTCTCAAGAAACCTTTTTATACTTTCTAAGTTCTCGTTCCAATATCTTTCTAGCAACATTAATCGCATCCCCGATTACTGCGTCATAATCAATTATTCCGGCGAATTCTCCGTTCAAAACAATGTCAATGCTAAAATTGATTCTTTTTCCATCGTTTTCGAGATATATTATGACGTCATAATTTGTTTTTAGGGGAAGTTGTTTCTCAATAAAATCCTTTACTTCTTTCTCTACTTTTTCAGCAATATGTAACAAGCTGTCTTGATCAATAAGATCGAGATCTAGACCAATGATTTTATCTTTCTTATTGGCCAATACTCATCCCATATTTTGATAGCAGTTCTTTCAGTTTTGACTCGGTATCACTGATCTGTTTTGCTAGCATGTCTAACTGGTTCTTGTATTTTGTCTTCTTTATTTCTAGAAGCTCTTTCTTTTCCTCAAGCTCCTTAACGATATCGTCTTTCTTTTTCTTAACCATTACATGGCCTATTAATTTGTATATTTCAGCATCTTCTGGTAGATCCTTGATATTACTGAGTATTTGCTCGATCTCTGCTAGTTCACTTTCAACTATTTTTAGCTCAGCCTCTATTTTTGCATAGGTTTCTCGAAGTGTTTGATAACTAATCAGAGTCTGTTGGACCTCGGGTGGGAGTTTCTGCTGGCTCATATCCTAGCACCTCTAAGCAATGGAGAATCATTGATGTAACGCTTAGGTAGCTATTCAGTAGCGCTCTTAAAAGGTTTATTCGCTTACATGATATAATAATTCTTATCCCTTTAGCGTTATCTACTAGAACTTTACATTCATGCGGTGTATCGTGGGTGTCAGGAGTAATAGCTGTTATTAATGAATTAGATGTTCTGGGATCATAATTTTCTATTTCTATAGCAACTTCATATTGTTCGTTCAATCTTTTTTACCCTTGATACTTTTATGATAGGACCGCATAGCTTATTGTATGTGTTAATGAAGTTAATCATTGTGTAGTTTTTATGGGGCACGAGCTTTATCTCTATGTCGTAGTCGTTTTCATCTATATGGTTAAAAACCAGTTCAAGAAAAACATCTGCAAGCGTGAAACAGTTATCGTCGCTGCATTCTTCATGATTTACCTTGAATTTTTCAGCACCATAAGTTTTTACTGCGTCCGGGTTTTCCCTGGAAAGTGTTATTCCTTTTAGGATAATTGAGTACTTGTGGAGTAATGTGGGATATTTAGAAGAATGATCGATGCTAAATATCCTGATTAGGGATGGATTGCCTCGTTTCTCGCCTATGACTAGTATGTGGTTTGCTCTTAGTCCGAAACCTATTATGGATAAATCTCTAAGGGTTTTCTTACCACGCGTTATTACCTTTGCATCGGGTAGTACGCTTGCTAGATCTTTTGCGAAACTTCTTGTTCGTTGACTTGGCTTATGTGACGTAGTTATAATGATCAAAATATCATCTCTAAGTATTTGTTGAGAGATAAAGAGTCTGGGTTATGCTTATCGATTCCTAATAGTGGCTGTAAAACTGTTTATTCTCTAATAATATATTTTGGGAAGTATTTGCTCAGCTCAGTTCTTGGAACATAGGCTCCTCCAGCCCATTTTGCACCGCATTTCTTGCAAGCCCATATACCAACACTTATTCTATAGACTTTGCCTTTTGTCCCACAAAATGGACATATATGATCCGCGTATCTCCTCGCAAGTATATCCCTAACTTTCTTTCTTAATGTAGAGCCATATCTGGCACCATATCTGCCTGCTATTCCCACTACTCGTGTTCTTTTTGCCACTGTTACCACCCGCCTATCGCATCACTTATTGTAGGACTAGTGGAGTAGTGTATGCATTTGGATTATTTAATACTTCTCTTAGGATCGCATGCAGTTCTTGTGCTTTCTTAAGCGCTAATTCTATTATATCGTCAAGCTGGCTTGGCTTTATGCCCTCCATGCCTGTTTTCTGGATCCCCACTATTCTTCCTTTTTCATCTACGCCTATCACTATTTTTGTATCGAGAACAATTTCTTCCTCTAGTGTTGGGTCAACGATCATGTATCCTTCAAGAATACCGATCGATACAGTTACCACGTTTAGATTTATAGGTAAGGGTCTTTCTTTTATTGATTTATCTATTATGACGTTATCGTCTTCGATACTTACGATTTTAGGTATTTTAGCCATGTTGAGTGCTAGCATTGTTGATAACATGCTTGCATCTATTACGTTGCCATCATGGTCGAGCAAGTAGATATCATTGAATACAAGCCATACCTTTTTCCCTGGAATTATAACAAGGTCTTCGAGTTTTACCGCTCTGGGTTCTCTAAGACATCTATCAACTACTCTAGCGGCCTCAATAGCGTTTTCATCTGGTGGGCCAGGCTCAAATGATGGTGATGCGAGTGGGACAAATTCTGCATGAACTTGAAGTACTCCTTCGTCAGGTCTATCGCTGAATGGTGTTCCTATTTCTAACTTGGTACCTGTCATGACTGTTGTATCTCCTAGTTTGACAAGAGCGCTTCCCTCGGCCTTGGGGACAGGGTTTAGCCATACCTGTATTTTTCTGTATTCCTCAGGTTTTCTCCCGTCAATTCGTTCGCCTGATCTGATCAGGCTCTTTATTGTTTCTCTCTTTATCCTCGGAATTATTGGTTGTTTTGTTGGTGTGAGAGACATTTTTTCCACCACCTCACTTTTCAATTATTTTAAGATATTTATCATGTAGAGTTTTCTTCATTTGATCATAGATTTTTCTTGCCCCTTCTTTGGCGAGCTCAATCGCTTTTTTAAACTCTTCTGGAGTTAGGACACCGTTAAGCTGTAAAAGCATTATTTCATCAATGCTTGCCGCGTATCCTATTGGCATATCTGCTTCACCATATTCATCCTCTACCTCGTCGATATCGAGTACTAGTACTCCATCAACTTTTCCCACAGCTACTCCTGCTATTAGATCTCTCATTGGAATGCCCGCATCTGCCAGTGCGAGTGACGCAGCGGTTAGTCCTGTTGTTCTTGTTCCTCCATCGGCTTGTAGTACCTCTATGAAAATGTCTATGCTGGTACGAGGGTATAGCTCGCTGAAGATCACTGCTTCGAGCGCTTCTCTTATAACTTTTGACAACTCGATTTCTCTCCTACTGGGTGCAGGGCTTTTTCGATCGCTTGTTGAGAACGGTGCCATGTGGTATCTGCATCTAATAAGTGCTCTATCAGGCAATGCTAAGTGTCTGGGATGTACTTCTCTAGGGCCATATACAGCGGCGACAACTTTTGTTTTTCCATATTCCACGTATGCTGAGCCATCAGCGTTTTTCAGTATTCCGACCTGCATTTTGATCGGTCTGAGATCCTCCGGTTTTCTACCATCATGTCTTAATCCATCGTCTCTGATAAGGACGGGTTTCTCGATCATTTATTTCTCACCCATGCATTTTATGCAAGTTCTTTATCTAGAAACATCCTAACATGCTCGGTTAAACCACGCATATGAGCTCTTGACTCTATTAGTCTTATTGCTTTAACAGCTATCTCGCTGCTCTTTTCATCCTTACATCTTATCCATACGACACCATTTTGTGCTACGAGTATATTGCATCCTGTTTTACTTGTCAAGAGATTGAGCATACTTCCTTTTTTCCCAATGACTCTAGGCACTCTGCTCGGCTCAATCTCTATCACTATTCCTTCGGTTATTTTCCCTAATCCTTTACCTTTAACGGTTAGCAAGAGATCGCGTGTTCGGTCGAACACCGCTATTTTAGCTACAATATAATCGCCTACATCAATATAATCTCTTAGATTTGTTGTTATGGGGCTGAAGTTCTCGATGACTTCGCCGGCGTTCAGTATTGCTTTATATGGTGCTCTAATGTCGAGGATCCAGTTGGTTATTCCCACACCTACCACCAATCCAATAACAGTATCTCCTACTCTAGGGAAGTATCTACCTTCTAGCGGGATCACCGATATGTCATTATCGGTGATCGATGCCAGTCCTAGAACAGCTGATACGATCTTGTCCTCATAGATGTATACGTGTTTTTCGGGATTATACATCGGCTTCGCGATTTTCTGCTCCATAACAGCGAGTATATCGCCCGGTCTTACAATCTGCCTATCTGCTACCAGTATTTTTAGATTGTTGGACACATTGATCACCTTACATGTAAAACCTTTACTTGTGCCGAACCATGCGTTAACTTATTCAATTTATCTATGACTTCATCCTGCATGCCTGCAGGGATTTCAAGCTCTATAAGGAGGCTTCCATCGCTAAGCCAATTACTTCTTTTTATAGTGCCTAGCGATGGGAGGAACTTATAGGCTTTACCAGAATATTGCGGGGGGATCTTTACCGCTATATATGCTTTTGCGACTTTTACAGGGATTATCCTTGATATTTTTGATATTATTTCTTCAAATTGGGCTTCAGGAGGCTTAAACGGATCAATTGATACTCTAGCCTGTTCCATTGCTAGTTCAATTCTCTTAGGAGGTATAGGTAGTTTAGTCTTAGGATCTATCACGTTCTTTGCTATGAGATTAATTATTTGTCTTTTCTTTAACTCTAATAATTTTCTTCTTTGTTCAGCAGTAAGATGTATTTCTCCTCTTCTGATAATCTCGATCGCGACTTTCTTTATATCGTCAGTTCCGAAAACACTTCTAATAGATTCCGGTGAAGCCTTTAGGCCTTTTCTAGCATCTTTGTACACGATATCTCCTATAAGTAGTTCATCAATGTTTACTTGTTTTCCCTCCTTAACCTTAAGTGCTAAATCAGGGTTTACTAGGATCTCAAATCTTTGCCCTTTATACTCAAAACGCGCGATCACGTATTTTCCCGACATGATACCACCGAGGAAAATATAGTTTTAAAAGTAGTCCGATATGGTTATTTATGCTATGTTTGTTGAGTCTCAATCTCTTTTAGATATTCTGCGATTTCATCAGTGCTTAATATTTTGAATATCTTCGATTTAACATCAATATATCCAATCTCTAGATTCGAAGCCTCGATCTTCTTTTCAAGCGCTTTTATAAGTGCAGAGATACCTATCTTTATGGTTTCTCGTATAGATACATCGTATTTGTAGTGTTTCTCGAGATACTCTGTTGCCGCATTGCTCTTCGCACCTAAAGCTACTGCATAGTAGCTCATATACCTGCCACTAGGCTCTGTCATTATCAATTGAGAACCATTCTCATCAACACCTACAAATATAACAGCTACTCCAAATGGCCTAACACCAGCGTGCTGTGTATATGCCTGTTTAATATCACATATTTGTTTAGCTAGGTATTCAACAGTAATAGGCTCGTCATAATAGAATCTGTGTAGCAGAGCTAATTGGCGTGCATAATCGACAAGCACTCTGCCATCACTGGCTATTCCCGCAAAGCTGGCTCCGATATGGTCATCAACCTTGAAGATCTTCTGTATAGGTGAAGTATCCATTAACGGCGATATCTTTCTTTTCTCAACTATTACGGCAGCCCCTTCTTTGCCTTTAATACCGATCGTAGTCCATCCTTGTCTTACTGCTTCAAACGCGTATTCAACCTGGTATAAGCGCCCGTCAGGCGAGAATATTGTTATTGCTCTATCGTATGCTGCTGCGGCTGATATGCCTAGACCCATGAAAGCATCCCTCAATATTAAAATATTATTCTACCTCTAAACCCTAATGTTTTAGAGGGCAATATTAAATTTGTTACAGGAGCATGTTCCGGTGATGAAGAGTCCGACTCCTGATTCGAGATGAGGAGATAACGGGTTCTGAGGACATATAATGTTTATATAATGTACTTGGTGCGGGGGGTGGGATTTGAACCCACGCAGGCCTACGCCAGCGGATCTCCCCCCAGGTACCTGGACTTAAGTCCGCCCCCTTTGA
>JAADCY010000030.1 GCA_013154205.1 Thermoproteota archaeon
ATCTTTTTCACCTAAACAACAATATACTATACTCGAACTGTAGGATAGAGTGGTATTTCCCTAATAACATTTATCTCGGCGATAACGATGAAGATTGCTGCAACGGCAGACATACATAGCCCGAAATACCTCTCTCTGTTTATCAAGTCATTGAAGGAATTGGAGGAAAACCCTGACGTATTTGTCCTGGCTGGCGACATAGTTTATAAGAATAAGATCGAAATGCTTAGACCTGTCATAGAGTCAATACGCAGAAATCTAGGCGATATAAGGATAATCGGGGTATTCGGTAATGAAGAATATAGAGATTATGAAGAAAAATATATCCAGAGATACCCTGAGATCGTATGGTTAAACGATTCCTATGTAATCCTTGAGATAAACGGGTTAAAGACAGGATTTATAGGGACGAGAGGAGCCCTAGATAGGCCTACAACATGGCAGCTCAAAAACATGCCGGGTATACAGGAATACTATGATTCGCTACCAGGTAGAATAGAAGAAATCGCTTATACCTTGCAGCGGCTCAACATAGATAAAATGGTTCTCATAAGCCATTATGGCGTTACATACAGAAATCTACGAGGAGAACCTAGGCATGTATGGCCTCATCTGGCTTCGAGAAAATTCGAAAAAATAGTGGAAAAAGGCTTGTTCGACCTAGTTATCCATGGTCACGCGCATAATGCTGTGATCGATAAGGTCTTAATAGGGAAAACACCTGTTTATAACGTGTCTCTACCTGCTAGGAAGAAAATAGTAATGATCGAATTAAGTAAGTATCAGGGATTGGAGAGATGGATATTTAGACAATAGAGACAATGAAATACTACACGGATACATTGTATCTACGGTGTTAATTATTGGCTGGAATACCGATCTGGCAGAGCGCACCCCATAAGAGGCCGACTATAACAATTACAATTATTCTCATAAATTTCATCATATTTATCCTGATGTATGTCGATCCATCTCTACTCGTTAAAGGTGCAAAGACGTATTTCGACGTGCAAAGAGCACTTGCAATGGTGCCCCTGGATATAGTTATGGGTCGCCGTCTATGGACTATTTTTACTGCAATGTTCTTACACGCTAATCTAATACATATACTGGGTAACATGATCTTCCTGTTCTTCTTCGGAGCGCCAGTAGAGAGTGTTATGGGTAAAAAGAGGTATCTCTTATTTTATCTATTATGTGGCGTACTGGCGGCGTTCTTCCACATATTTAGCATTGCGATAACTCCACAGGAAACACTTGCTGGATCATATGCAGGTATAAATCCATGGATCGTTCCGACACTTGGTGCGTCTGGTGCAATAAGTGGTGTTATGGGTGCATATCTAGTATTTTATCCGAAATCGAAGATAACAATGGTTTACCCGATATGGTTTATACCATTAATATTCACTCTTCCAGCATGGGCTTACATTATTATGTGGTTCTTATTCCAGCTAATAATGGGCGTCTATGTACTCATAGGATTCGCTTCATCCGTAGCGTTTTGGGCCCATATAGGAGGATTTTTATCGGGAATAGCTCTTGCACCGATCTTCATGGATCCTAGGATAAAGGCGCAGATCAAAGTATTTAGAAGCCTAGAAAAACATATTGGAGAGCCTATGAGTGAGCTCTACTATGACGATTTTGAATACTAGTATATTAGCTCAAAGAAACATGTGCTAGGGCCTAAGGCCCTCATATATGGCTAGGCTTGTCACAATAGCTATTAACCCAATATATTCTTTGAACGATATCTTCTCCTTCTTAAGCCTTAAATCTATGTTGAATAATATCTTACTTCCTTCTTTACTCGTCATCAATCCATAGTTTCTAGCATCATTGATTAGTTTTACCGCCCAACTAGGCATTCTCTTCTCTACTAGGTCTAGATAAATGGCTACGACAGCTGATTCCGCGTCCTTATACTGTTTATTATATTCAATCATTTGTTTCACATATTCAAATAAACCGGTGTATCTGGTATCAAGAGATATGAATCCCGGCCATTTGCTCCCGAGGACTCTAAATACGTCTTCAAGCGTCATACCACTCTCCAGTGCATGTACGTGATCGATTCCTGAGGCTCTGAGATGATCTACCATATCGTATCTATGGATACTTCTGAGGGCGTCTATAAATGCCTTTATATCTCTCCAGCCAGTGCCGTGTAGAAATATGTTTAGAGCCCTACGTAGCTTGCCGGATTCCTTAACGACACTATCTACATCGGTATATGCTAGAATAGATGCATACATTATGTGGGGAACAATTATGTCCGGAGAAACATGGTCTGGTATCCATCTATATGCTTCTCTCAATGCTTTACCCAGTAATGTGCCCCAAGATGCATGAGGTGCTGCGAGCTCACCCTGCCTGATCTTCTCTCCGATAACACATGCTTGATCTATATAGTCTATAATCGAGACAAGCGATGAGACTAGGTATCTAGAATCCTTATCAAGGCTTAAACGATGATAGCATCCCGGCTTTATGGATGAATATACTGCTAGATGCACTCCCTCTATAAATGATTTCGCGATGAGTGTATTCAAAGTTTTTAACACCCGCTCAGAGATTATAAGCTCATAGACAGGGCCTTGATAACTATTGCTGGTTGTTCTATATTGAGACAGAGTGTTATAGGCATTATTGTCACGACAGTATACTGGCTTGCAGTCTTTTCTTCATTAGCGATACTATCTGATTACATAACAGCCTTACTAGAAAGTAGCATTATTGTCGCGTCCATTTATTTTGGATCTAAAATAATTATTCGCTTAGCCCGTCGTATACTGATTAACATCGGAGGGTTTCTGGTTCCACTTATTCTCTCCGTTGAGATGATTTTTCGGCTAAGAAGCATCATTATGATTCATCCACAACTAATCCTAGTACCTATAATAGTTAATGTATTCATAACATATCTATCATCATATATCGTTGCTGGACGTGGTGTGATAGTTAGGTTTTTACCGCCAATAATAGGTGTTGGTTCTTCTATTGCATTAATGCTATCAATTTATAGCCTATCAATATATTATTCAATACCATTATCAATAATCATCGGGTATTTCTCCACGTTATTGGGCGCGGATATTCTAGGCTATAAGGGTTCTAGCGAGAAACTTGTATTTGGAGGGGGAGGTTTTTATGACGCGCTCGTAGTTATACCCCTTTTTTCACCGGGAATTTCTTATGGTCTTTCTCTTCTGAGCTTTCTCGTAATGAGGTAAGGATAGATCAGGGTGAGAGCTCTTCTTCATAGAGGTTCTTGATCCGATGGTTTGCTATTCATCATCTCCTAGTTTTCTCTATTAGGTAGGATATAATAGATTTAGCTGGATCTATCCCTGTAGCCTCCTTAAGGCCACGCCATAATGGGAAAGCATTGGCTTCTATCACGTAGTGGTTTCCAGTCTTCTTATCTATTATGATGTCCACACCAGTATATTCCAGGCCCAGGATCTCAGCGGTTTTAATCGCTGTCTCGAATTCATCAGGGTATTCTTTCTCAGTGATTTTAATTCCATGGGCTCCTTGTGCTATATTGGTTTTCCAACCTTCACTTATAACTCGTTTCATAGCACCTATGACTCGTCCACCGACCACGAAGATTCTTAGGTCGAACCCCGGCTTCTCGATGTATTCTTGGAAGTAGCTGGGTAGACGAAGCGATAATAGGCTTCTCGATATATGGTATGCTATATCGGGGTCTTCTATGAGGGTTGAACCTAGTCCTAGGCTACCTATTAATGGCTTGAACACAGCTTTACCTGTTTTCTCTATGAAATCTTTTGCTACAAATGGGTTTTCCGTCACAATTGTCGTGGGAACACGTACGCCGTTTATCATTAGCTTCAACAAGCTCCTCCATTTATCACGCGTATCTATTATTGATTTTGAGGAGTTTATGATTGGTATGTGGTGTTCGAGAGCTTCTATAACTCCTATTCTCTTAAAGAATAGTTCGAGACTTGGGGTTAAGCCTAGGCTTCTAATTATTGCCGAGTCTAGCTCTACAGGGTTTTTTCTAGCATAAACACGTATTTCTTCATCTCTTATCTCTGCATCCATTTCCTGTATCCTTATATAGACAGGAGTATGGCCGAGTTCTTCTATGGCTCTTATAAGGTCTTGTACGCTCCAAGGGGGTGTCGAGCGGTAGTGTATTACCCCTATTCTCATAGGGTAAGGTACCTCAGATCCTTGATAGTTTTGTTACACTGAAGAGTATCAGTATCGCTGCGACAGTCATTGTCACGGTGTAGAACGCCGGGCCTAGTGCAGGGTTTATTATTGCCCCGGTAATAGCTCCTAATGACATAGATAATAATACGAATGTTAAGAGGGCTATCCCTTCTCTTTCGCTTCTATGTTCTTTGGTATAGTAGGCATGGTAGAGAAGCGTAATAGCGGCTATAGCTGTGCATATAATTATCGTTTCCAGCTTAAAAGTAGCTGTTAAATAAAGTATGTCTACGTATAGGATCAAGAATGTAAGCACGAGAAATTTCCTTGAATATGAGAGGCGCTCTAGGATACCCATTATTACCACTTCTCTCTCGTCTATCTCAATGCTCAGTTCTGGCTATATATAATCCAATTATGGAGGCATAAATATTGGTTTCTAAGGGATCAGTATTGAAAACCAGATGGTGTATCTTGGCATTAGTCATGCGGAGCCTGAATATTTTTTCTCTAATATAGTGCTCTTCGACCGTAGACGACACGACTAGGACATCCCTAGGCCCCATAACATATTCTAAGGGCTCGTATTCGGAACCAATGCTTTTTCTTCTCAATGCCTCCGATATTATCAGTGCCGACGGCTCCAGGATCTTCGAGGACGTAACAATGATCTTTCTGGTCTCGAGAACTTTTCTGATGATATCACTGTATTTTTCCAGTAATTCTTCAACTATAGCGCTGAATCCTTCATTGATATGCGTCTCAAGGCGATCATGTCGCCTGCCCAGTCCTTTGTATGTTTTTACACCGGCGATAAAGGAGGCTATACTCATTGATAGAGAAGCCTCTATCTCGTCATGCAGATCAATGGTTATTCTCTCATACGGTGATAGTAGGTCCGCGAGGATCTCGTTTTTGGGCTTTAAGGTTACGAGTAAAACATTGTTTCCAGTGAGACTTGCTGCTTGTAGTAGGCTGAGCGTGATATTGGAGCCTGGGTCGGTTGTGAAGTAAAGTATTGTTGAGGGCTCGGTGTATGCGGCTACGAAGTAAGAGTAGCTCATGGCATCCATTAGTCTGATATCTGTTGATGGTGATATGGTTGATATTATCCAGTATAACACATTCGCCGGGAGAATGCCTAGACGAGAATATGTAATGTAGAGTCTGCCCTTCGCGTTCTCCAAATAATGCCTTATCCCGGCCTCTATATTCCTGGATAATTCTTCGATATGCTTAACTCTGTCTTTAAAAGAGCCTATATTACCGCGTTTTCGAGAGCTCTGCAACAACTACAATACCTCTCATCCGGTTTATCCGGTATTCTCTCAATTATCTCTGGCAATAATCTTTTGGCTTTCTCAGTGTTTTCCCGCATAACTTTTAGTACTTCCTCGGCTGTAACTGGTTTCTCGGCCCATACATCATAATCTGTTATCATGGCGACTGTGGCATAA
Source organism: Thermoproteota archaeon (assembly GCA_013154205.1). Lineage (GTDB taxonomy): Archaea > Thermoproteota > Thermoprotei_A > Sulfolobales > Desulfurococcaceae > JAADCY01. Next base: position 5,649 of record JAADCY010000030.1, read on the forward strand.
CATAGCTCGGCCTCGCAGGCCAGAACTACTTCTGGTACGAGCGTCATCCCTATTATGTCTGCATGGAATACGTTTTTCCAGATATTGCTTTCAGCCCTTGTGGAGAATCTCGGGCCCTCGATACAGATGTAAGTGCCTTTCTCATGTAGTGTTAATCCGGGGACACGGCTGGCTGCCTCGATTATTATTCTTCTAAGATGCTCACAGAACGGGTCTGCCATACTAACATGTGCTACGCATCCTCCCTCGAAGAACGTCATTGGCCTTATTCCTTTGGTCATATCTATGAATTGGTCTGGTACAACGAAGTCTCCCGGCTTATAATCCTCTCTGAGACTACCTACAGCGGAGAATGATAGAATCCATCTGGCTCCCAGTGTTTTCAGCGCCCATATATTCGCTCTATAGTTGACACGGTGGGGCGGGATCCTGTGTCCCCGGCCGTGTCTGGGTAGGAAAGCTATATTCTTACCCCTGAGCTCTCCGATGATTAGTTTGTCGCTGGGCTCGCCGTACGGGGTGTATACTTTTATCTCTTTGATATTCTCTAGTTCTTCGATCCCATAGAGCCCGCTTCCCCCGATAACTCCTATATCGACTCGTTCTTTTGGCTTGACCAACATGTTTTCCTGCACCCGATGATAAGAGCTATGTTTTTACTAGAACATATTTTCCTGTTGTTTCATCGTGTTTAATGATGCCTTTTTCCTCAAGGATTCTCAACGCGTCACGGTAGTATCTCTCCCCTACGTCTATACCGTACCATTCCTTGAATCCATCGATTATTTCTTGGTAGCTCCACTCCTTTTTACCGGTCTCCTTATAGGTCTCGGTCATCATGCGTTTTATGAACTGGTATGTGTCTTCGAGCCTGGTCCACGGGTACTGGAACCAGATCCACTCTTTGACCTCGATATAGTAGTAGTCCGGCTTGAACTTCGCCACGGGGCTAATCCATTGGAGCGCGGCTGTCCTGGCTTCTAATGGCTTCCAGTTCTCGGTGACGAATTTCTTGGCGAGGCTGAGCGTATCGCCAGTATCCACTATATCGTCGACAAGTAGTACCCTCATACCGCTTAGATCGACTGTGTAGGGGAACTTGATAATAGCTTTCTCCTCAGCCTTAGCAGCCTCGGTCCAGTGCTGGCTCTGAATGCTCAGAAGGTTCTCAATATCTAGAAAATCACATATCAGCCTAGCAGGGACATAACCGCCACGGGCAAGAGCAACCACAACGTCCGGCTTATACCCTGAAGCCCTGATCTTATCTGCCAGACCCCAAGCCCAATCAACTATATCTTCCCAGGATACAAGCCTAACATTAACCCGGGGCATGAAGCCTATCACCATAACAATAAACA
>JAADCY010000257.1 GCA_013154205.1 Thermoproteota archaeon
TATCCATTCATCCTGATAAAATCCCTTAGAGCCGCTAAACCATTTAATAAATGATGGGCTTGACTGGGCGTTAAACTCTTTATCTTCACAGAATCCCTAATAACACCTATATTTTTCATAATATACGAGTATCTGAGCCGATAATCATCTTTTACATACCGAGCTCTAAGATACTCTAGGAAACCATTCTTATTCTCCATCAAGAATCCTTGAATAAACAAGAACAACTGGTCAAGATTATATGACAAGAACGGATAAATAAACGGGAAAACACCATTGATTTCGCCGCGAGGCCTCGCAGCCGCCCCAAGCTGGGATCGGGCCGCCATTAATTCTTCTCTTATAATAAACTTCTGGCTAAACCTGTAGTTAAGATTCTAATATTCTTATCTAACAAAGATATGGATTGGTGATTGTAATGATAGACCTACCATATACATCTATTAGAATCAAAAATGTACGTGTCGAAAACAACGTGCTCACAGGCATTGAGATCGAGCTTCCAAATGCGCCCAACCTGGTTTTACTGCGAGGAGATAAAGGGTTTGTAATGTGTGGATATCTAAACATTGATGTCTGCGAAAAACTCGGTTTAGTAGCTGCAATGGTAACTGGTGTTAAGACTGTGGACGATTTGCTGGATGCCGAGATCAAAGCTGCTACTTCGAAAGCCGAGGAACTCGGTATAACTCCCGGTAAGAAAGTCTATGAAATAATAGATCTGATCTAGCTATCACAAGGGTTTGGTTAGAATGAATCGTTCAATCGGAATAGCACTTATTATCTTAGGATTTACGCTTGCACTAATATATTTCATAGGATTGGTAATTGCTCCAGACATGTATGTCGGTGGGATCAAGTTTTCCGATCTTTTAGTGAGGGCAGCAGTACTAGTGGCCGTATTTGGTGTTTCAGGGTTCATAATATATGTAGGCTATGTATTGATGTCTAGTACAAAAGAAATATCAAAAGAAGAAGCCGTTAAAGAATATAAGGAATCACAGAGGTGATCCTTTGGCTTCTCCAACACGTGTCAAGATAATCGCGACAATAGGTCCGGCAACAGGAAAGTATGAGATTATAAAGAGATTAATATCGGAAGGAGTAAGTTGCTTCAGGATAAATTATTCCCATGGAGAACCAAAGATATGGGATGAATGGATTAGCTACGTCAGAGATGCGTCAACAGAGTTAGATACAATAGTATCAATAATGGGGGATCTTCCCGGCCCTCAGATAAGAATAGGTGACATTAAACCTCAAGAAATACATGTAAAAGACAAAATAGTTCTAGTTCTAGGCAATTCAGCTTCTGAAGAAAAAGTTGTTCCAATTCCTATCAAAAAGGTATTCGAGGTCCTAGAGATCGGAGATCTAGTGTTGCTTGACGATGGAAAAATAATGCTCAGAATAGAAGACGTATCTGATAACCAAGCTGTAGCTGTTGCGTTAAATGATGGTACATTGTTACCTCATAAAACACTGGTTATCCATGGTAAAGAGATAAATCTTCCATCATTAACGGAGAGAGATGTCCAGTATATCAAGTATAGTGTCAATAAAAATGTGACATTCCTCGCACTAAGCTATATCAGGGCCGCTAAGGACGTTGAAGTAGTTCGTGACTTAATAAATAGGGTTACGAGTAGGCCTCCGAAGCTGGTAGCAAAAATAGAGACTAGATCAGCCGTTAATAATCTCAGAAGCATAATAGAGGCTTCCGACGCCGTCATTATAGCTCGTGGAGACCTAGGTATGCATTACTCTCTGGAGGAACTCCCCTTCCTCCAGAAAAGAATCGCGCATCTCTCACTAAAATATGGTAAACCGAGTATAGTTGCTACCCAGCTTTTGGAGACAATGGTTAATTATCCAAGACCTAGTAGGAGCGAAGTAGTAGATGTAATGAATGCTGTAATGGATCTAATCGATGCATTACTCCTTACGAATGAAACAGCTGTAGGTAAGTATCCCATAGAGACCATTAGATGGTTGAAAAGAATTGTGCGGATAGCCGAGGCTAACATCAATATGTCAAGCATAGAATCAATAAGAACGGATTCCTCGAGCACATTGAGAGAGAAATATGCTCTTGGTCTAACACTGTTAGCTGAGCATATCAATGCAAAAATACTTGTCTATACAAAGACCGGAACTATTCCTTCACTTATATCTAGATATAGGCCCCAGGTAGACGTCTACGCCGGATCAACGGATCATAGGATCTCGGAAGAACTAACGATCAGATATGGTATAAGGCCTTACCGCATAAAGATCGCTAAGGATAAACGCATAGACTATGACAAGGGCGTACAATTACTCTTCAATCTCCTAAGACAATTAGGAGAAATAGAGTATGGAGACATTATTGCCGAAGCGTACGGAAGGAAAGAAACCGAGATACACTCCGTGAAGATAAGGCAAGTTATATAAGAACTAGGTGGAGCCGCCGGCGGGATTTGAACCCGCGACCACCGGCTATCCCGACTTCGGAGCAACAAGGATCCGTTACGAGGCCGGCGCTCTACCGGCTGAGCTACGGCGGCGGTTCCCGGAAAGGATTTAGTGTTAGAGGGAAAAATTAAAATTTACTTTAATGCTTTTAACGCATTCTCAGCCATATCCTTCATTACAGAATAAGGATCTTTAGCCTTAACTATGGCTGAAGCTACAAGGACACCTATCGTTCCAAGCTTGATAGCCGCATATACGTCTTCGCCTTTGCTTATACCGGCACCTGTCAACAGGATTACGTCTGGGTTGTGTTTCTTAACAAGCTCCACGCTCCTAGTTATTACTTCAGGCTTAGCCTTGCTAACAGGAATACCTGTACCTATAAGCTCCGGCGGTTCCACCGCTACTATATCAGGGTTTAGAACGGCTATTGCCGCCGCCGTCTTCGGGACATCTGCGCAGACAATCTGCTCTAAAGATAATTCTTTCGCCTTCTTGATCAACCAGTTAATATCTGCTAGTTTTAGTCTATGTTCACTATGGTTTAGTATTAGACCATTAGCCCCGATTTCCTTAACTGCTTCTACCGGGATAAAACCTGTTTTCGCACCTGGCTCAACAGGATCAGCGTGTTGTGCGTAAACTTTAACTCTACTGCCCTTTACGGTCTCCAGTATCCTGTATAGTTCAGTAAAAGGAGGGGCAAGTATAACGTCAACATCGTATTCATCAACAATTCTAACAGCATCTTTAGCTATTCTTACTGCATGTTCACCGAAGCTGTATGGGTAATAAGCTTTGAAATTAACTGCTATTATGGGGCGAACCATTATCCTCACCTTTAACCATTAAAATATATATGGAATAATCTTTTGTTTAAGGTAAAAAACTAAGAGTTGTTTTCTTCCTTACTGTCCTCCGCTTAATAGCTCGCTGTGCTTCTTGATCACATGTACTTCTTCGGTCTTTACGAACCTGTCCTTGAGCTTCTCTAGAACCTGTGGTAGGGTCGTGTACTCCATCTCTTCCGGCCCTAGTCTATGCGGCATGAACGGGCCGTGTCTCCTCATGTACTCTGCTATGAGGTTGCCCAGCCTCCTTGTCTCATCGAATGCTACATCGTCGAATAGGTCTGCTGGACCAATTAGTCTGCCCTTGCAGATGTTCCAACCAAGAGCAATTATTCTCGGTGGTCCGTCAAACCTTGTTACTCTGGCGTATTTTAGTGGTACAGGTATTATTGGGCCGTGATGGCTTCCACGCATCCAGCCAGCCACCAGGTGTGGGAAGCTAAACGCCTCTAGTACTTCGCCCACTGCTGGTAGTCCATGCTGTGCGCGTACAATTGCTACGGGATCATCCTTACCAACGTATTTGCCTGCAATAAGGTTTAGTCTCTCAACGCTTACAACTGCTGCTTGTAGACCGTCTTTTCTATATACGCGTCTGATCACATAACGGCTTGGCGTACCTATTAGTGCAAGGATATCATACATCTCCTCAGGGCTCTTGAGCTTTACACTTCTGCCTTCGAAGACATCGTAGACTTCAAAGATGAATCCTTCATGCATTCTCGGATCAATTACTAGTCCAGCAGTATTGAATGGATCCGCGAATATTCTGAATATCGGGAGGTTGAATGCTCCAGGCTCTGTTTTGTCTGCATGAAACGTTATCACTGTCTCTGCCTTACGTTCCTCCATTTCGATCTCAGCAACTCCGGGACCTAATCCCCTAACGTTTCCTGAGAAAGCATCACTAAGGAGGTCCTGTCCTGCCGCATATAGTTTTAGTTCTCGTGCGACTTTTGCTGCCGCCTGGAAAGCGTTCCATGCTAGCTCGTGGATTTCTGAGTTATCAACGCCTTTTCTATGAGTCATTATAAGCTGTATGTCGTCGCCAACATGTGTTACGTAGAAATCTATGATTAGGCCTTTCTGCTTAGCCTCAGCTAGAACCTTAGTTGCCGCTGCAAGCTGGTCTGGATGGGGCATATGATGCCCTGCCAGACTGCCTACGTCTGCTTTTATGACTGAAAGTGTTATCTTCTCAGACATTACAACCACCTGTGCCTCAACGGGTATAACTGTGCCATATATATTATATTAAAACAATGGTTTTAAATATAGCTTTGTATCCCGATAATAAATTACATATATTAATTTAATATCTTGATTAAATATCTAACATTATTTCTCCTGAACAACCTGAGGAAGATAATACTGACCAATGCTCTTCTGATACCTATCTAGATAGGAGCCTGGCTTATTTACTCTGGGCCTACCGGTCTGAGGATCACGCCTAACAGTGATGCCTAGTTCTCTTAGAAGTTCATTGAACCCATTACTTATATCAAGAGGAGGAGTTGTGTATCCTTCTCTTCCTGGTATGCCCTTAAACACCATTATTCTGCTTGCCACGAAGTTCTGCAGCATCAGATCATGCTCTACCACCAGCGCGGTCTTACGTTTTTCTTCAATAATTCGTCGTATAACCTTAGCTATTGCTAATCGTTCCTCGATATCCAGATACGCTGATGGCTCATCCAATAAGTACAGGTCAGCAGGGGTTGCTAGGGCAACGGCTACGGCGAGTTTCTGTAGCTCTCCACCACTAAGCTCGTCTACACGTCTTTCCATCATCTTGTTAAGCCCTAGCTTCCTTACTAGTTCGGCGTATATCCATGAGGCAGGATTTACTGCCTGAGGTGATGCTCTGCGGAGGTTTGCAGCGACTGTTTCCTCAGGAAATATCTTGGGCGATAACTCTTGAGGTTTTACACTGATTTTTTCAACTGATATGATAACATCTCCATAATCGGGCTTGAGTATGCCTGCAAGTATTTTCACAAATGTTGTTTTACCTATACCATTGGGACCCAGTACTCCGAGTACTTCTCCCGGATATATTTCTCCGCCAGTAACCCGTAGAGCAAATCCTGAATTATTGTATTTCTTCACCATATCCGTCCATTTGACAATAGGGTATTCTTCAGGACTTTGTTGCTGCTGAGACACTGTGATCTTGAATATTATAGGTTCTCTACGGATCCTCATATTCTCTGCTGGTAAATAACCTTCTAGATAATTGTTAATACCTGCTCTGACGCCGTATGGCTTAGATACAATGCCATATACTCCTGGTTCACCGAAAATAATTGATATTTGATCGCTGATATAATCCAGGATCATTAGATCATGCTCTATAACCGCAACGTATTTCTTACTTACATCGATGAATCCCCGTATAGCTTTGGCAACACGAAGTCTTTCTCTAATATCTAGGTAGCTGCATGGCTCGTCGAAGAAATAAGAATCAGCCTCCTTTAGCAATACTGCTGCAACAAGGAATTTCTGTAGTTCACCTCCGCTTAGATCGGCTATTCTTCTATCGATCAGGTGTTTAAGTCCTAGTTCTTCGACTACCTCCCTATATAATCCTCTCTCATCCGCTTTTCTCAGTAGGTCGCCTACACGTCCCTTCAGCATTCGTTTTGCCAGCTCTACATACTGTATTTTCACAACCGCCTTTATCTCCCCATTAGCTAGTTTTTTCAGGTAATTCTGTATCTCAGTACCCCTAAACGCCCTAATGATCTCATCCCAGTCAGGAGGATTATCGTATCTTCCAAGATTTGGTTTAAGAAGACCAGCAAGTATCTTTACACTTGTAGTTTTACCACTACCATTTCGACCTATTATGCCCATTATCTTGCCGGGCCTTATCATTGGAAGATTATATAGTTTAAACATGTTCTTACCATAACGATGAATAACGTTTTTCTCGAGCTCATCAGGCAGGTTAACAATACTTATTGCTTTAAATGGGCATTTCCTAATACAGATCCCACAGCCTATACATACATCTTCGTGAATAACAACATTTTTACCATCACTAGATAATTCAATCGCTGTTCCGCGTTTGCTTTTATTTATCGGGCAAAACCGTATACATTCAAGACTACATTTACTTGGCTTACAGTATTCTCTATCAACCACAGCTATTCGCGGCATCTCTATCAACCACTTAGGAATATTTGCTCTACACGCTCCACAAAATATTATCTAATCACTTTTTCAAGAAACCAGAAATCTACTTATTAAAGGATATTTTCAGTACAAGTAGATGACCAGCGAATGATGAGTGGTGACGGCACAGAAGCCACTGGCTGATGATGATTTTCGGGTGAGGTACTGATAAATAGTTTTTCTAGTCTTCCCCACCTTCTTCTTCCTGGAATGTTTCGAGAAATACCTCGTAATACTCCCTAAGGATCTCTCTCTCCTCGGGAGATAAGGCTAGGCGTTTGGCCTCGGTAGCCTTGGAAGTAATTACTCTTTTATCTTCTTCCACCTGATATTTCATTCTATAAGACTCTGTCGCCTTCTTATCAGCCCTGATCATATAGCCGCATCTCAGGCATCTAAGATATACTTGTTTATCCTTCTTAACCGGAACCATTGGCCCGCCACATCTGGGACAAAATCTAACCATAGTTGTCCCCATAAACTGTTAATCTATTTGCTAAGAGTTACGCATAAGGATTGTAATAT
>JAADCY010000154.1 GCA_013154205.1 Thermoproteota archaeon
AACCTGTCGACCTGTGCTTCGCTGAGCGGGAAGGTGCCCTCGATCTCTATAGGGTTCATCGTGGCTATGACGAGGAATGGTGATGGAAGCCTATAGGTTTTTCCTTCAACGGTTACTTGGCGCTCCTGCATTGCCTCCAGTAATGCGGCTTGGGTCTTGGGAGGCATACGGTTTATCTCGTCCACGAACAAGACGTTGGTGAAGACAGGGCCTTTCTTGAAGACGAATCCTTGCTTTGATGGATCGAATATCTGGACACCTATAATGTCTGATGGTAGCATATCGGGGGTTCCCTGGACACGCTTGAAGTCTAGTCCGAGAGACCTCGCTATAGTCTTGGCCATAAGGGTCTTCGCTACACCAGGGACTCCCTCTAGGAGAACGTGTCCCTCCGAGAACAGTGTCGCTAGTATTAGCTCTAATTCTTTCTTCTTACCAATTACTTTGCGTGAGACATTATCTATGACTCGTGATAAGAGCTTGCTATACTCTTTTACTCTTTCTTCGAGGTCTTGACTCCCCAATCCTTCAATCCCCTCATGATCTCTTTGCCCGTAATCAAGGCTTTTGGCTTAGCAATCTTCTTAAGCTTGGGGTAGGGTGTCCGGGGGAAGCTGAAGAGGTAGAGGGATATGAAGCCTGTCACGACGAGCCAGAGGCCTAGGAGAGCCACTATTTTGAGTATTCCTTGGTGTGCGAAGAACATTGACGGTATAGATGTGATCACAGTCATTATAGAGTTTATTGTCATCACTCCCTTGACCGAGTATATAATCCTGTAGGCCCGGCCTCCTTCATATATCAGGACGCTCCTGGGCCCCACGAGTTGTTTTATGAAATAAATATTCGGTGCACCGTATCGTGTATCTAATAACATATAGTTTATGATAAGGCTTGAATCACCGATCACAATCACTTCTCCCTTACCGATCTTCTTCTCGAAAGCTACGACGCTCTTACTTGCCCAGCACAACGGCTTTCCATCATCGATCTTCGAGAAAGTCTGGTAGACGTCGAAGAGAACAGGTACAGGCATATTGTTAACCCTGCATATCCCCATCACTATGTATCCGACGAAAGCACCCGGAGCTGCTCCTACGAGTTTTAAGAATGCCACGGTATTGCTTGTCTCATCCATGACTATTACTTCGCCGCCATTCTTAACCCAGTTCAACACTTTCAATGCATCATCCATGCTGATAGGCTTGTCAGGGCTTATGATGAATAAGGCGTGGAGCCATGGCGCGTACTGGTGTAGCTCGTCAAAGCTCATTATTACTATGGGGCTATGCCTAAGCATCACCGTTGTGAAGAAGTACGATACTCCTCCAGGGCCATTGTTGTATATTGAGGGAGAATCACCGATCACTGCTCGGGCAAGCATCAAGTTCGAATAAACTATCATCAATATCAATAAAACAGCAATACTTATGCCGATAGCCTTAGAGCCTATCACTGCTCATCGCCTTTCCCGATCCCTTCAACCTCTTTGACGACTTCATCAACATCACTCCTATTCTTAGAGCCATATACTACGTCTTCGTAGACCTCGGCAAAACGATAGAGCCTCTTATCCTTGCTCATAACCGCTAGTTCTCTCGGGGTGCAGGAAGTACAACCAAATATTTCTCGTAGCTTAAGATAGTATTTCCTCAGAACCTTCTTGATCCCCGTATACTCGTAGATGGCTCTGATGAAGGATTCAGGCCTACCTCCACCCAGCCTAACCATTACACGGGTAGGGACGGGTACGCCGCTACTATAGTAGTAGAAGAGAACAAGAGCTAGCGAAACCACGGCAGCAATGAACAAATAGTAGATTAGGAATGAAGTATGTGTTACGACTGCATGGGGCTGCTGGGGAGTAAACGTCCTAGTGACTGATAATGTAATATTTCCTTTTTGAAACGTGAAATTGGTTATAATGGGATGAATGGTCTTGTTCTCAGGGATCGGTATATATCTCACGGGATTGGACAATCTCCCCGGGCACCCCGGTAATATATGTATTATGGGCTCTGCATAAAATTCTTTGATATCAGTACGGGCTGAAACGATCACTGTTCTGCTTCAGAACCGCGGCGTGTAAGACCTAGCTTATCTCTTCTACTTGGAAGGAGATAAGTGTCCTGTACATAGTCGAGCCCATTCCTCAGGGCTTCTTCCGCCTTGGCTAGTTCTCCCCCAATATAAGCGGCATGATCAAGTCTTGAGACAAGGCCTTCCCTTATTATGGTGTCTCTTATTTCTCTCGCGGTACGCCCACGTATGAGTATCCTGCCTTTTCTCCCCATATATAGTGCCTCGATATATCCCTTCCTATGATCTACTCTTATCTTGAATATCCCCATGGGATCCAGTGTGATACTCTCATTGGCCCATGCATCTATAGTCCTTGATGGCTTCTCGAAATTATACCAGTGAAGGAACCGGGGCTTAACCATAAGTAGATCTATGCCTAGCCCCCGGGGATCCTGTCCAGTATGGGCCGATAATAGGTAGAGGGCTTCAAGTATCTTTATCTCTTCAAAGCTATGGTATAGTTTCTCCTCGAGCTCCCATATAATCAATAATCCTATGCCTGCCCCGGCTAGGAGTGGTAGGAGGAGACCATATATTCCATGGCTATCAGCATCTATCCCCCACCCAATATTAGTAGGCCAGCAGGACTTTGCTACGCCGTGCACCATCCTCATATAGTTCAACTTATCCAGTAGCCTCGAGGGATTTGTTGGTAGCGATGCATCGAGCACTATTCTCTCAGGCATATCCATGGCTTTCTCAACAGCTTTCCCAGGATCACTATATGTTTCAAGGATTATCCCCTTATCCTTCTCGACTGTCTCAACCTGTTCTGGAAGTACACCGTAGACTAGCACAGGATTTATGCCTATGGACTTGACAGTGTCGAGGTACTGGAGAGGCGCAATAATCCTTCCCTTATATTCTCGGAGCTTGTCCAGTAGTTCTACCAGATCCTCCGAGGGCTCGTAAGGCGGTAGGGCGAGGAGATCAGGCCTTGTCCTCCCGATATACTTCTCAAGCCATTCTAGGCCCAAACCATGATCAAGGACTAGTGCCGTCGTGAATGGAGGAGGAATAATAGGTATCCGTACACCGTTAACTATGAAGGCCTGTCTCATACGCTCCTCGGCGGCCTTTTCAACGATCCCGCGTAGCTTCTCATAAATGATCTCCTCAGCAGGCCTCACAGGATCGAGATTCTCAACACCGATCATGAAGGCTAGGCCGAGCTGCTCAAGCCTCCTAGGCCCACGCACAACACGGACGCCGAGCTCCTCCTGTACAAATCTTAGATCGCCGCGGACCAGTCCAGGCACAAGGATAATATCCGGTTTTTCCATTTTTCTCAGCTTATCCTTTAGATAATACAATACGATCTCAGCGGTGGCGAGACCTATTACCTTAACAGGTATCTTCACTATTCTTACATCAATGTTTTTCACTCGGGGCCTAACATAGCGATCAATGTACTCCTTGACCATCGGATAAGCGTATTCGCCGGTCACTACCCATACTTTCTCCATATCCGAGAATCACCGCTACATAGTGTTCAGATGTAATAATGGCTTTGGCTACTACATTAGTCCTATGTCGTACAAGTATGTTTTTATGAGTGAGTTGCTCATATCTGGCAAAAAATATTTTAAATATATTTGTATTAACAAGTGTTAAGCCGTTTAAGGAGCATAAGAGGTCTAAATCCTCTTCTCCTTCTACGGCCTGCCTCAGATCATATGAGGTGTAGGTTGTCTTGAAGAAAACCATGTATTGGGGAGTAGTAGTCCTAGTACTATCAGTAATCGCCGTCATGACAGTGCCGGCACTGAGTATATCGACAATCTATAAGGCCCCAGCAATAGTTGACCCGGTATCAATCGCCATTAATCCAGCCGATCCCAAGGAAATGTTCGCGGCCTATGCATACCGTGGTGCGGAAGACGATAATGTGTCGTATGTTATAGTTTCCTTCAGCAAGGACGGCGGCGAGACATGGAGCAATCCCGTAGTTGCGTTCAAGTATATCCGCGGAGATAGTGAGAACATACAGTACAATATATACAATATCAGGGCAATGTATCTAAGCGGCAAGCCAGCCATAATATTCACTCATCGCGACAGATCAGAGATCGTGTCGTCATCAGAGAAATATCCTCCAAGCCATATAGGCCTAGCAATATATGAGGATGGTTCATGGAAAGTTGTGAGAGACCTCTTCGATCCAGGCACAATATTCGCGAGCGAAGGATTAAGGTCGACCACATCCTACGTGATAGGAATAGATGCGGCACCAATGAGTAGCGGCGGTCTACTCATAGTTTATAGTGACTACGCATGGTACACTGAGAAATACCATCTCGTCGCACTAACATATAATCCATGGGATAAAACAGTTCACTACACAGTACTATATACGGTGAATCCTGGCGAGATAGATCTTTACAGCGTACAAGCCCCTGTAGTCTATAGTATCGGTGATAACAAGTACTTGATACTATGGTACAACCTCTACAACGCTACCGTAATGGCAACACTATACAGTCCGTCACAGAACAAGGCATGGACAGCCGCGATCCTGCCGACAAACCTCATAAACAAGACCCATAGAGAACAAGTAATCGGGTGCAGAGCACTCGGAATGAAGAGCGATGGCAAACTATACTATCTATTATCAATATTCAATTACAAATCACACCCCATAACACAAGCACTTCTCCTAGAAATAAGCGGCTCATCTATGAAGAAATACATCTATAGCATAGACGACGACCTAGCCGTCGTAGAAGGCCTCGGGCAAATAAACGGAGAACCATACATAGCAATGTATGGACTAAACTACGGAAGCTATGTAATCTTCAAAGCAGACAATCCGGAGAAACAGATCTTCGGAGTAAGAGGAGTAGTCAGAGGAAACACCGCGATAAACAATAACAAGCCCATAACCCTGATAGAAATAGATGACATCGACAAAGGATACATAGTCACCCTACCCTACAAGCCTAACACCACAGCAGAATACAAAGAATTATCACTAAAAAGTAGTAGCACAGAGAAAATCCAAGGCACGACAACCGGGATCATACAGGGAACACCGACAACACCGGGCACAAACCTCAACACAAGCACAACCAGTATATCAGCCCCGAAAAACTACAAGCCAGAACCAGTACCAGAAACAATGATACTGAAAGAAACAACCACAACAGCCCAAACAAGACAATCCACAACCACTTCTCAACAAACAACGACAACAACACAAGAACAAACCAGTAGCACACCAACACAAGAAAACACATCTACACAATCAACAACGAACACCGCCCAAAACAACATACTAGCAGACAAAACAATCATCATAGGAGCAGCCATAGCAATAATATTCCTAGCACTAATCATAGCGTTGGCAAAGAGGAAACGATGAGGCAAAAAGGCGATAAGAAATAGAGGAACTCAATTATTTTTTGTACATATTGTGCGAGTTTATTGCTATAACACGGTTAACCATTATGAAGAAGCCTCTTTCTGCAGTACAGAATTAACACCTGAATAGGCTGGTAGAGCCGAAGGATCTAAGTTATGCCTATGAATATTCCTATGGCTGTTGTTATTGTGCCATATATTGCTTTGTGTGATGGTTTTTCTCCAGCTATGATCCGCGAGAATATTCTCCCTAGTACTGGGCTCATGCTTGTTGCTAATGCTGTTACTGCTACTCCTACTGTTTTGACTGCGTAGAGGAAGAGTGTCATTCCTACTCCGAATCCTAGTCCGCCGGCGATGAATCCTAGTATGAAGCCTTTCTTGGTGAACACGTACCTTGTCTCCCGGTATGAGAATGGGGCTAGTCCCAGGAGTACTGTTAGGTTCCTGTAGAGTGCTACGACTAGTGTTGGTCCGTAGGCTACTGCTAGTTTGCTGAGTGTTGCCCCCATTCCCCATGATAGTGCTGCTCCTAGTGCTGCTAGTACTCCTGTTTTTGTCAGGACGTGTTTTTCACCACTGTATATGAGATAGATCCCTGTAAGGGCGATCGCTGTTCCTAGCAAGAGTCTCGGGGTCAATTGTTCATGGTATAGTATTGCTGAGAATAGCTGGGCGAAGAAGATGTAGAGGTAACCTATTGATACAGCGTTACCGCCACCGATCTTCTGGATACTGATAATGTAGAGGAGATCCCCGAGTAATGGGCCGAAGAAAGCGCTAACAGCGATAACCACTAGGCCTACCAATGGCACAACGGGACATTGCCGCGAGAACACCACCATTAATGCTAGGAGGAGGACAGCGTACATGCTCCGCGCATAGTTCACGATATAGAATGGCTTATCCCGGCCATACCTGCTAATGATGCCGGGAGCCAAACCCCATATGGTGCCAGCGATCAGTGCAGCCGCTACCCCGGTGGCTATCTCTATCATTTCATCCTCAATCCCCAGCCATATTACCCAGTTATAGGTCTAGGCATCATATCAGGTCTAAAAACAATATTGTCGATCAAGAAAAATAATGAGTAAAAGAAACCATTTGCTATACTGAGTAAAGACCAGCAGGAATCCACACGGAGACTATACAGGCCAATTTTCCATCTTATAGGCCATGTCCCAGAACATATACTCGTACCTACTACTCATCCTGAATATCCATTTCAACCTCTCAATATCGTCCCTCTTCTCACCTAGCTTGTCGATGATCTCTATGAGCTCCATGGTTAGGTCCCTGTATTCCTGTGAGCGGTAGACATTTATCCATTCCAGGTAAACCATGTTCTCGTTATTCTTGATCAGTTCTTCGAGTTGTTCGGGTAACCAGAGATAAGTCCAGAAACAGGGAAGGGTCGACACCAAGCATTCGAGCTCGTCTCCAAGTAGGCACGTCCTGATCACGTGGTTTACGTAGGCATAGGTTGTCGGGGATGGCTCCGTCTTCCTGACTTGTTCGAGGCTGAGCCCTATTTCGCCGAGGT
>JAADCY010000226.1 GCA_013154205.1 Thermoproteota archaeon
GCGATAAATATAATAGTGTTATAAGTTCTAAAGGTTTGCAGGGCACAATGGATAGAAGAATTGTAATAATTGATAATCCACTGATCAAACACTATCTAACCATTCTCAGAAACTACAAGACAGAACCACCTATATTTAGGGACTATATGGAAAGAATAGGGTTCTACTTAGGATTTGAAGTTGCTGAACATCTCGATTGGGAGGAAATAGATGTTAAAACACCGCTGGGAATAGCTAACGGGCTGAGGCCTTCTCGTGAATTAATAGCTGTTGGAATACTCGGTGCCTCACTACCGCTACTATACGGCTTTGTAAAATCGATGCCCTGGGCTGGCATAGGCTTGATTGCTGCGAGAAGAATCGAGAAAGAAAATGATTATCCAGACGTCGAAATCTATTATACACGTCTCCCAAGAGACCTCAGTAGAAAAGAAGTCGTCCTACTTGATCCAATGCTAGCAACAGGTTTCACGCTCAATAAATCTATAGATCTTCTAAAAAGCAGGGGCGCATCAAAAATCATAGTAGCATCAGTAATTGCGAGTAGAGAGGGAGTCAAGAGAATTCTTGAAAACGATGCGGTGAGCCATATTATAGTATGTGCTGTAGATGAAGAGCTTGACGAAAACTATTTCATAGTTCCCGGATTAGGAGATGCCGGTGATAGAGCACTAGATCCTTATCTTTCGGATTAGAAAATAGAATCTTTTCTTAAAACATACATATTTGCCTCATTAGTGTTTTTCGTAAATATTGTATTCTGTTCTTAAATCAAGATTAGTGTATTTAAGCGATATAAAGAATACGATAAATAACTCATACTGTAATAATAATACATTGCAGTGTAAAATAGGTGCGATATATATGGCGAAGAACATAGAGTTCATACGCGATATTGTGGGTGGATTCGAGCCAGGCTATATCATACTTGTCGAGGGACCTACGGGTGCAGGAAAAACAATATTCAGTGCAAGTATCGCTAAAGAGGCCTTAGAAAAGTATGATCAAAAAGTAGCATGGATCGGTGTATTACTGGAGCTCAACGATATTAAAGACATATTCTCTAACATATTGAGGACTAATCTAGATAAATATTTGAATGAAGAAAAATTCCGGTACTATACCTTCGAAATAATGCCGGTCTCAGACAGACTCATAATGATTTCACAGCTTCTCAACGATATAATCGACACCTATGATCCTGGATTAATAATAGTGGACTTCATTGATCCAATAATAGAATTTGCCTCAACCTCAGATCTTATATCAATAAGAAAAATGATAAAGTCAAACTGCGGTGAAAAGAACTGCATGGTATTAATGATCTCTCGTAGCATACTACATGGCTTAAGATCAAGGGCTGAAATGATCTCTGATATCATAGTAAGGATAAAAATGGAGCAACCATCATATGGAGCACCCAGAAGATTCATAGAGCTCGCGAAGATAAAGAACATACCGCACACCCGTATGATCTACGAGCTAGACGTAAGCAAAGAATATGGCGTCGTCATACATCCACATGGTATCTTAAAAGAATTAAAAAGCAGTATAAATCACGAGATAAGAATACCTACCGGGATACCGGGATTCGACGATATACTGGGCGGCGGACTAATTAGGGGCACATCAACTCTTCTAACAGGTCCATCTGGCGTAGGCAAAACAATACTTATGTTAACAATGGCCTACAACATGGCTATGAACGGTGAACACGTCTACTACATTAGTTTCGACGAACCAGAGCAACAATTACTTGAGACTCTTAGGTTCCTAGGATTCAACATAGATAATCTTAAAGGAGAACTACAGATAAGATCCATTAATCCGAGAACCATAACGATAAACTCATTCTTTAGCATAATTAATAGAATAGTTGACTTTACAAAACCCATAGTGATATTCATCGACGGACTATATAGTCTATGGAAAGAATTCGGCCCTGATTTCCACAGATATGTTAGAGATCTAATATACTATTCTAAGAGCTCAAATGCGACAATTATGCTGTCCATGATATACGAGAAAGGCGTTGAAGAAAAACTATATGTCTGGCTTAGCACCATGTGTGACAGCATAATTGAGATGAACTTTGAAAGAACCGATAGAACTGTTAAACGATTAATCTATATCAGAAAAATGAGACTATCATCTCCTCCGCAGAAGTACTTTGAAGTAATGTTTGAAAATAAGAAACTATATATAAAGTCATCATAACACATGTATGGCTATAAGTATATAGAAAACAACGACGAGCACCTCGATAAGCGCAAGAACAGCGATCGTATTGTTTCCTTTGACTAAATTCCTTAAGAATATGAACATTACAGACGTTATTGGTGTTGATATAATAACGTAGATCCCGATCCACAATACAATGTTTATCTTAGTGAATAATGATAGTATGAGACCAACTACGAGAATTATCAAGCCTATTATTACACCATACCTTAATACATGGTATTCCCTCACAAGATCGCACCTCATAATATATGTGCTACTGAAAGTATCAACCTAATAGCTGCGTAAAGGAGTATGATTGCGAATACTAATCTAACTGTCCTGGGTCTAAGCTTTTCCAGCTTTCTAGCTCCTAGATAAGCTCCTGGAATAATACCTAGTGCAAGAGCTGCTACAGCAGATGGGTCTGGTATCCCTTTAGATACGTAGACTATGCTCCCACCTGTAGCGGTTAAGCCTACCATGAATGAGCTCGTGGCGACAGCGGTCTTTATAGGGAGTCCCAGGAGCCCTGCCATGATAGGTACTTTGAGTACTCCTCCTCCTATGCCGAACATGCCGGATAATAATCCCGCGAAGAAAGATACTAGTAATGCTATTGTTTTTCTAGTGCTACTTGTTTTACCCATCGCAGAGACTTTACTGCTTCTACGGCGCAACGCTTTAGCAAGCATAGAAAGCGATACATAGAGCAGTATGAATCCTAGCCCTGCTTTAATTATGTTTGGGGGAATAGAAGTAGTTATTAACGCACCGATAATGGCTCCTATTGTCGTGATAGGCTCAAGTGTGAGCGCTGTTTTTAAATCGACAATTCTATCTTTCAAGTACTGGCTAGCGGCGACCGATGACGTAACTATTATCGCGACAAGACTAGTGGCAACAGCTACCCTTACATCGAAGCCTAGTACGAGGATCATGTATGGTACGATCAGACTGCCTCCACCGATACCGCTGATCGCTGAGACGAATCCAACGGCCAGCGCACCTATAAATAAAAGAAACAACGTTAATGCTGGCAACACTTCTGGCTCACCAACAATCTATCACCCTGTATGTATTCCGAAGAGTAGCGACGCTAGGGCTCCAATACCGTAGGTAGCCAGAGCAGATCCGAGACCTGATAATACTAGTTCAACGACTTTTCTCTTGATAGCAAGGCCTGAAGATATAGCGACTATTGTTCCAGATACGGCCAGCATTGATGCAGCCATGAGAAACGACAGTATTAGCGCGTAGAGTATCGGGAGACCTAGAAAATATGGTATAAGCGGTACAAAGGCCCCTATAATGTAGAAGATACCAGTGTAAAGACTAGCGATTCTCGGGTTCTCTATAGATTCTTCTGATATACCGTATTCTTCTTCAGCTACTATTTTGCTCAAAATATCTGGATTTGCTCTTGCATCCTCCCCTATTTTATCGACAGCATCTCGACTGTATCCTCTCTTCAGTAAGCTTGCCTTAACCCTTTCCACCAATATATTAGTGGCGTATCTAGCTGCCAGTTTTATTCTCTCAAGTGTACCGAGCTTCACATCTCTCTGAGCTTTCACACTAATATAGGTGCCGACAGCCATAGAGAGGGCACCGCCTATGCCGACAATCGAGCCACCCAGAGCAACATATATTGGATCACCATACGCGCCTGCCAAACCAGCCGATACAGACAGTATTTCCACAAGTCCGTCGTTCATCCCTAGAATAGCATCTCTTACATGCATTAGGAAACTTTTAAGCCTCGATTCTTCCTCCTCAAACTCTTCTTCATGTACAAGCTCGTCTTCAAGTATTTTTCTTAGCCTCTGTTTCTCATCCTCTGATAGTTCGGGGGAGCTTAGGAGTTTAGAATAGGATTTTATAGCTTCGTCTTCTCCTAGCTCGAGAATCTTGAGTGTTAAGCCGTATCCTAGTACTTTGAACAAAGCTATTTTAAGCCGTAGCGCCGTCCTACTAATTCTGATTTTATCCGGATCAACACCTCTTTTCTCGAGAAAGCTCCTCCAGAAATCAGCGTGGCTTTTCTCCACTTCTGAGAGCTCCAGTAGTTTCTGCGATATTTTCGGGTCTTTCATATACTTCGATAGTTCTCTATAGATAATGCTAGTCTCTACTTCGTCTTTGTACATCTGGATTGCTATTTTCGCTATATTATTATCGGTGCTCAGCCCTGTTCACCAAGTTCTAGGTAATTATTCCTTTATTTTTTCGAGAAAATCCTTTATTATCTCAATCTCAGGATCCGTACCAGCCTTTAGACTTATGTATTCTACAGGATTCAATGTTGTGTTTTCGAGTTTTTTCTTGGCAAGTGTTTTTGCTGCATCTCCCCATCCATACACAGTGACTAATAGAACCGGTTTTAAGGATTTGATCTTCTTGGCTAGTATGTTAAGAACATGATCCATGTGGGGGTGCAGTGAAGCCTCATAGTTGCTAATCCCTATTACCAAGGCCTTCGATGTATCAGCATCGACAAGTATTTCTGAAATTGATGGCCTGTCCTTGTCCGTATACTTGTGTACGATTACCTTGTACCCGTTATCCTCTAAGTAATCCTTTATTTTCCCCATAGCTTTTTCGACGAATCCGTACATAGAAGTGTAGATCATTGTTATTTTACTGCTATCATATCTACCCTCTGCGAAATCTTTATATGCTTCTATGATTCTGTCAAGATTCTTTCTCCATATTAAGCCGTGGCCAGGCGCTATTAATGACGGTTTTATCCCTAAAGTACCGATCTTATTGAGTGCTGGAACTATATGATTCCTGTAGTATCCTATAACTGTAACCATGTATTTCCGCGCATAGTATAGATATTCCTGTATATCTTTCTCGCCGAGTTCATCGTCAAAGATTCCTTTCGGCACAGAATAACTCCCAAACACGTCGCACGTGATCAACGTACGGTGCTTCTCGAGATAACTGATCATTGTTTCCGGCCAATGCAGCCAGGGTGTATGAATGAAAGTGATTTTCTCATCCCCAAGATCTAATACGTCCTTGTCCTTGACTGGCATGATCTTAGATGACTTCAAGCCATAGAATGAGGCCAGCATAGAACGCGCCATTGGATGAACATATATTGTTGGTTGTCTCCTCATTTTGGATAGAAGGACAGGTACAGATCCCGTATGATCAGGCTCCATATGATGAAGCACCACTATATCTATATCATCGATATCAACAATGCTCTTTATCGCCTCGATGAAATCATCCGAGTAATCCTTTTTCCATCCATCAAACAATATGGTTTTACCGGGTAGTGTAAGTAAGTAGGAGTTATAGGTTATGCCTTCGGGAATTTCCCATATGCCTTCAAAGAATTTTGTTTGAACATCATCAAGCCGAAGAACATATAGGTCTTCCATAATTTTGGCCACGCGGTATGAGGCCATGAGTTTACCACCTACCAATACTGTATAGTGTCTTGAATGGAAATTTAATGTAATTATTCCATATGAATACGGATTGTGAATGTGTTAATGATTAGATAGAAAATGGTGCGGCGGCCGGGATTTGAACCCGGGATCTCCGGCTTGGAGGGCCGGCGTCCTAGTCCAGGCTAGACGACCGCCGCAGGCTTCTTTAACCGTATAGATTTGTAGGTCTGCCTGGTTTTATAACGCTTTTTCTCGCGTCACGGATGTTTTTCCGTAATGGATTGCTTGTATATATTGTTTTATGACATGAAACTCTATGTGGTTGGAATTGAACAAATTATACAAAAATTTTATAACAGAGTATTTGTATGTATAACATGTACATACATGGTGTTTTTACCTTAATTATGAGTTGGGCGAGATGGAAAGAGAGCGACGCAATAGAAACAAAATAGAGGTTATCGAGGCCATTCTTAAATATGTTGAAAGAGAAGGAAGCGCTAAGAAAACACGTATTCTCTACGCAGCGAACCTAAACACCAGGAGCTTGGAAACCATTCTTGCAGATCTAGTAAACAATGGCGCACTAGAAATAGTCAACAATGGGAGAGATAAGAAGATGTATAAAATAACTCCTCTCGGCGCACGACTTCTGATGCTCATAACAAGGATAAGAAAGATAATGAAAAATACAATGGTTTCAAATCAACGATTAATACATAACATAAGGGAGTTCTGCAAAGAAATTGGTAGCGAAGCTGAATGCATTGGTATAGAGCAATCACTAAGGCTCGGGACAAGCGTCAAGGGCCAATCGGCTAGAACATATTTTGTCGACTTATACTTGAAAATAAAAGATCAAGAATACATAATCGGTTTTCTATCCAAGGAAGCAACCGAGCTTGAAGTTCAACATATTCTATCCTGGCTGATAATAGTATCTCTCGATACTGGGTATAACGTTGTTTTATTTGTATCAGAAGATAAGGTGTTAAATGTTAAAAGATATCTAGAACACTTATTCAGTCTTCTGAAATGTGATAGTTTTAGAGGGCTTAAGGATAAGTTTACAATTAGGGAGCTAAGAGTACTCTGAATGTTTCCCTAATACTTATCTTTAATTCATTTTCATCTTATCGAAAATAGCTAAATTATTTGTATCTGATACTTTTCATATTACCTTATATCTTATGGCCTTATTACCAAGTAGTTCTAGACGTGTTTTTTGTATAGAGAATTCATACATATACAAACTCCGGAGAAAACCTGCCTCTCCTAAATATAAGTATATCCACAACCCTATCCCCTAAGGTGAAAAGATGTACGCCTTAACTAAAACCCTTGGAGT
>JAADCY010000063.1 GCA_013154205.1 Thermoproteota archaeon
AGGAGCCCCTACCAGCCAGGCGGAGCCTCCTCTCCGCCACCACGAACCCCTGGGGCCTAGGTATCCTCACCCACACACCCGGCTCCAGCGGCACCAGATCGAGGCCCCATATTTTCTCCAGAGCCCTGCTCAACGCTACCTCCACGCGCATGGGATCGCGATCCCCGCCTCAGCGGGAGAGACGGGGTAGGGCCGAGCGATATTATTCCTGGACAGTTCGCTACAATATCGGAATACCAGCTCCTAACCTCCGGGTCTTCAAAGCATGGTAGTATAGTCATAGTTATCAATTGGCAACAATAATGATATTCTTCGAATCTAAGAGCGGAAGAAAAGCACTGTATAATTAATTCTATATTATCAACCCTGCAGACCGCGCTGGGGAAAAACTTAGTCACTACAGCTAGAGTCGAGAGGAGATCAGGAATAACACTCTCTATCTCCTGTAGTACTTCCTCGTCGAGATTGCTCATCTCTCTTCTAATCCTAAGGAGCATCTGAGTAACCTGGAGGAGAGCGCGTGGATAGGTATATGATCGTATCCTACCCATCCTCGCTGCTCCTATAAGCCCTAGAGCGCTCATTAAAACCGAAAGTGTCATGAGAGTCTCAAGCCTTCCAGCACCTTGCCTTCCCTCAAGCATTACAGCGGACGATAAGAACCAGCCTGTAGATAAAGCGTAGCCCGCAAGATTCTCCACATGCACGAAATATGATTCCAGGTCACCCATAGGAGTGAAGAATCTTGACGAGGATTCTTTCCGCTCTAACCACAGCCTGAAATCTCCCTCATAACCATAATATTGTAACTCATTGAGTATATTGTATACTTCTCTGCTATATCCTTCAGTATCCTGTAGCCCCACTTTTAGAAGTATAGCATGAATCTTACCTTCATCAGCGTATTTTTTCGTAGCTGAAACTAAGACCATGAGTGAGAGTATTGTTTCAATTGCTAGAAGCTCGAGGAGTAGAATCGGTCTTGGCGGGGCCTGGCCAGACCCTTGCCGCAACATCTCTAGTATTTGCTCGGCATACCTAATATAGAAGTTAAAATCAAGGTTAATTTTTCTTCTTACAAACATTGCGTGTCCAATATAACCAACTGGAAAACTAAAAATTACAAAAATAATAAATTTAATAATCAAACAAGCTATTGAGAGGTCACAATAGTTCTTAACTGTTGCTAAAGTTAATAAAAAAATAGTTATAATAAAGAAAATAGTTAATAGCAAAATATGTTTACTATTTGTATATTTTTTATATATATTATTGCTTATCTTCCGAATACTCCCTATTGTCAATCTCATTATCTTATGTATAAATTCTATATTTATAATTCCTATAAGGATACCTATTCCAAATATAGTAGAAAGGTAGAGGGCTACTCCAATTCCGGCCTGAATGATATTAATAGCTTCTTTATATAATGGATTTATCGCGTACAGAGGGAAAAAACCTAATGCAACTATTAACGCCATTATAGCGAAGAGCATACCTCTCTGCAGTAAGCTATGTATACCAAGTGATACATGTATACAATTATTATTTAAAAATGAAAGTTTACTTTTCATAGTTTCCCGATGGTAATACAAGAAAGGTCCTCTCAATCCGAGCTGTACTAAAAATACAGCTAGCGGAGGACGTATTAAGAGGCTCATAAGAACTAGTAGTAGTGATGCCCCGAGTATTAAGACAAAGATTACGAGTTCCACTGCAGCTGCTATCGCGAAAGTGCTACCTAGGGCCACTATAGCTATGAAGTGCCATACTGCCATAAGGAGAGATACTATGATAACGTGATCATAAGTTAGAGGAAACAAATACTTTCTCGTGGGGAATAACACTGGGACAAGGCTTTCTGCATATCTTGCTGAGATAGGATTAGAGGTGATATCACCTTGCCTCTCACATACCGCAGGAAGTCTTCTCAGCAACACAAAGATTCTTCGAAAAGTTATCCAGCCTCCCCACTCACCCGAGTATAATTGCGTCGCTACGCCGTAAAAGCCCGCGGTTACGCTTAGTGTTGTTCCCATGAGCATTAAGAGGTCTACACGATCTATGACTTCTGCTTGGCCTACGAGACGTACTAGCTGTGAACCTACAATCGTTCCGTTACATATCCCGTCACATGCCAGGTTTTGTTGTGCAGCGCTGATCGTCAGAGGACTGGAGAATAATATGTAGGTGTAAAAGATGAACATAGCGAAGGAGAATATAAACGCAGCGAGGAATGCTAGGATTATAGCATCATATAGGCTCTGATATAATCGTTGTGCACCTGCTAGTCTTGCCATAATTATCCTTATACTAGATCGCGGAATGCTGAGTTTTCTATCCCACCTAGTATCTACTCTGTCAATTGTTGCCAAGGATGTCCACCCTAGTATGTCTGGAATTCCATGTGTGCTAGGTCTAGATGAAGGTTCTCAGTGAAGCGACGGAGTGGTTCGTGGATTTCAAGTATAGCTTCTGTTATTCTACGTAGATCGTGGATTGCCTTTGTTTGTCTGCAAAGGGAGTTATTGACGTTCTGTTCATCACACTCACCAATTATTAAAGAATATTTTTTATATAATTTGTTAATATCATCAAGATCGACTATATAATATATAAAGACCCTTGTATATTCAGAATCAGCAAGCCTATCAATAATATTTTTAAGCAACCTTCGAGTCTGTGTAGGCTTACTAGCTATAACACGTGCAAGACCCTCTGGATCAGGTATTAGATCTATGATAGGGTTAAGGACTTCAACCGCTATTCCCCGGAAGCGAATACCAATATCTTTCTCATAATTCGACATTTCTTTCTCGTCCCACAGATACCTCTCATAGTTCCTTAGAATACGCTCGTCAACGTTCTGTGTGAGAGCTGCAACATGACTCCTGAGGGTTTTTGTCACAATTTCTATAGCTCTATCGACGTGGCCGGCTTCCATTAGTTCTACTGCAATAGTATCAAGATCTTGCGCAGCGAGGTGTAGCATCCGTTGCCTGTATACAAGTGCTTGTGCTGGCTCGTACTGCTTTAAACCAGCCATCTTCCACGTTATCGACATGGGAAGTGCCACAACATTATTATCATTATAAATATAGTTATCTAATAGGCGATCTGGACATTCCGACTTTTCCCTTTGACACGATCCCCATAGATACGAGAGACCTCTGCCAAGCATTCTGAGAAGAAGGGTTACCGCCGAAGCCCTCTCCCAGGGCATGAAGAATACTGATGAAGCGTAGACATCGAGCGATTCCATGAACAGGCTGGCTTCCACAATCCCCTGGACCCTCATGCTCGGATCAAGTCCTGGCGGTGGCTCCCTACTCCGATCTAGGACCTCTATGTAGCTCAGTCGTTGTCCCGATTCTGTTATCTCGATAGGCGAGAACATCCTGGGTACTCTGGGCCATAAGCCGCCACCGTACACCCTGCTTATAGCTGATATAATAGGGATAATTGCCAGGCCGGTGGGATCTCCGAAGAGTAGGTTAAAGAGCATGCTAGGAGGCTCCTCGTTTCGGCGAGTTTTAGAGAGTTTCTCAAGCCACGACTGCTTCGCTACTACTAATACTCCCATTTTTAATTTATCTATCCTAGTGATAAGATTAACTTTTCCTATCATACTACTAATATAAAAGAGGTCGCGAAGCGCTAGAACGTCTAGAGCTAGACCCCATATTCTCTCCATATCGACACTATTACGCCTTCTCTCAGCTTTACCTAATAGAATTGATTTGTACCACTCGTTTATAGATTGAATGGCTTGGAAGAACTGGTACTCACAATCAGGGCCTGTCCTATCGATCACGGGTCTTTGCGCCATTGCCCCTGAGACTTCCATTTGATATTCGAAGAGGAGGCTGTTACAGAAGAGTGAACTCCAAAAGAGTGTTAGATAGAGCTTGAGTGCCTCTACTATGCCATCGAAAATAATCAGACCAGTGTTAGTCGAGGCCATCTTATGCAATCCATATCCCATTCCTCTCCAGTTCCTGTTATTCCATCTCAGCCTAGATAATCCTCTAATAACATATATTAATATAGTTTCAAACGAAGGTTTCGGGATCTCGCCTAATGGCATAGGGACCTTTATCATTTCATATTTAAGGCCTTTATAGTCGTAGTCTTTCACAAGATCCGTACTATTTTTGTTATTTTTATCAATTATAAATAAAATTTGCGGTGGGATCGTGTAGAACGAAGTATACATTAGCTGGGCTACATGGTAGAAATCAAACCGAAAGTATTTGTAAAAAAGTTCATCCTCACTGGGACTATTAGGATCTGGCATTGGCAGAGATATAAGGTTCCTTGCTAATGTTAAACCCCTAACTTGATCCCACACAGGTTTTATATAATATTCAATCTTAATATTGTCTTGTTTTTGTTTTTTCGCAATGTTGTGGTGTATCCCTTCCTCCCTCACCGGCCCTCCTCCTCAACGCGTTCTTTAGACAATCATCTGCCAATACTTTCTCTTTATTAGAAGCTATCCATATCATACACATATACAATTGGTAATACATAAACGGTCCAATAAAGCTTCCAAATTACAACTATATATGGCCGACATAGTAATTATAAAATAGTGAGTCTATAATCGCGGGAGAACCGCTTAACTGGTAGGAATAGAAGGGTGAGGCGTCATACGTAAACCAAGAGTAGCACGATTCCATAACTACGGTAGTGGACCAGTACTGATACACGGACCAGCGACGTACATCCTAGCCGACGACCTCTTCCGACGGCTCAGTCTCGTAAACTTTCTCCCCGAAATAGCAGACATTCTATCTACAGACTTCACACATCACACCACGGGCACCGCAGCCATAGCCGCAGAACAGGCGGGTTATCTCGCTCATGAGAATCTTGCATTATTCTACCGGGTACTTAGAGAAGTCAACCCGGAGATGGCAGAGCAGATAGATCAGGCCTATGGCAGGTTCCATCGAGGCTACCTCTCTAGGGTAAGACAAGTAGCCGCCTGGCTGAGCATTGCCCACATGATAGGTATTCCGCCATACAGGAGGCTCATCGGTACACGGATCAAGCGAGCTATGATCTGGAGCTTAGCCAACCATGAATGCTATAATGAAACAACTACGATCAAAGATTCCGAGGACGAAGAAAAATGTGAGCAGCTGGCAATGATGGCGGACTCTCTCGTGGAGCTTACCAAGGCGATCGACCGGGTAGTTGGATACCCCTACGAGTTGTACTGTCGAGTAATGGGTTGCTCGGGCCAGGAGTCAAGCCCAATCTCCAGAATACTAACGCTTCTATTAGCGGGTGACCTCTATATACCACGTGCCGAGCTGCACCCGAAAAACAACGAGTACAAGGAAAAGGCTGGCATACATACTTCAAAAATAGAACCAAACTACCTAATAAAATACTTGGAAATCCTATACAGGATTCACACACAACCCGAAGAAGGTTTCACATATACCTGTAACCTAGTCCGCACATTTATTAAGGTGAAGCCAGGCATTGAGGAGCACAATATAAAACAACTATGCAACTTCTCTATTACCGACTCGGTCATTGAGTGTAGGGATAGGGTAGAGGATCCGCCGAAAATCGCTATTTGGCATATGATCCTCTATCCCCGTAGAGGTAGAACCACTTACATTAAGAAATACCTAGAAAAAATAATTAAATTTGAAGATAATGATTCTAACGAATGCATAAATAAAATAATAAACAAAATAGAAAATATTATAAAACAATATGACAGTCTAGAAAACAGGATCAATTTAATAACATATTTTCTAAAATACAAGTTCACCGGAAGCATGCTAGGTATAATGACAACAACATATCATATAATGAATGAACTCAAACAAAAACTAGAAACCCTCCAATGCATACTAGAAAAAGATCACAAATCCCCTACTACAACACCCTGTAGAAATTTGAAAATATCAATGGAAGATATAACAAATATCTCGCCCAGCATAATCATCCGCGATATTATTGGTATACTAAACGACCTTATACTTACCATAGAAGCATTCTACGCATCAATACTACTACCCATAACAACAGACATCTACTATCACTACCTTGAACAACCAGGAAGCGCTAAATACCAGCTCAAATTCTACACGACAGCTAACGAAACATACATCTTCCAAGTTCCCTCAATCCCCTGTTGTCTCTTCAAACTAGAATACTTCAAAGACGTCGAGAATAAACATACTCCTTCAGAGTACTTCAGCTTACAATTCTTACAGTACTATTTTAAAATATTATATAATAAAATGTTACAAGAATTAGAAACACCAAACTTCTCTCCAAAGTCCAACTTAAACCCTAGAATTAAAAATCTAGATCTTGAAAAAATCCTAGTTACCATAAACCAGTTCATCTATCTCGAAAGTGAAACAAGTCCCAGCGCACACCTAGCAGACTTACTAGGAAAATTCTACGAAGACATAAGATCAGGAAAAGCAACAGTAATGGTAGATATACAAGAAAAAGCAATCGGTCATAATATTGACCTTCTTAACAATATCTACGCTATGAGTTATCTCTCACAACTTATGCTTGACTCCGTAATGAGTTTACTTAATATTACAGTAAATCAAGGAATTCGAAGACAATTAATGAAAACAATATTAAGAAATATACTCGAAAAATTATACTTAAAGATAGCGATAAAAACATCACATTCATCGTACACTAGGTGGGAGAGAGATTACGAGTTAGAGATTCTCCTTGGCATACTTCATTATATATGGATTTACAATACTATTACACCAAAAATAAAATTATTAGAATATAAATATACTAAGCTAAAGGAGATTAAAGAGGATAGTTCTAATAATATCATTAACGAAATTACTCCACTTATTCATATAAACTATATTATTAATGAATTAAATAATATTAAAGAGAGAATACTATTATTATCT
>JAADCY010000070.1 GCA_013154205.1 Thermoproteota archaeon
TTATATCTATCCTAAAATACTATGAACTATGTAAAACCATTACGTTCACAATAGTAACATTACTGTGCTAACTTATTAGTATATCAGCCCCAGCAGGTGTGTTAATTGAGTGAAAGAGTATTCATTTCACCGATGATAATAGAGGAAAACATACTGGGAGAAGAGCCCGAGCCAAGCAGGCCTAGACAGGTATATGTTTTCAAGGATAAAGAAGAAGTTTATCCAGGGCTAGCCTATAGCCGGGCATTTGTATATGCGAGAACCGGTGGTCTTGAAAGATTTTATTTAAAACAAGTATCAGGCGTTTACCACTTATTCCATAATGAGAGAAGCCTTGCAGCCGTTTATGGTTTGATATACAATATTGCAGGCACAATTCAGAGAATAGGCATAGCTATACAGCTTCCTGATTATACGCATAGTTTCATAGTGTTAGAAGGAGTTAACCCTGTCTACGAGCTAACGGAGTATAAGACAGGATTCCTTTCAAAGAAGATATGCATTCCTAAAAGGATCGATGTAGGCTTATCGGGCGATAGACTAGTAGCATACATACGTTCAGTCACCGCTGAAAACGAGAGATGCGAAGACATAACAGTATACGAGAAATCCCCGGGGAAGTTCTCGATCAAAAAAGTCGGTAATGGCGTGCCTCTAGGCTGGAACGGTAAATGGTTTACCTACCTTGAGATTAAGAAGGACAACATTGTGCTGAACTCATTCGTCCTAGGCGAGTGGAGGAAACACACTCTACCGAAATCAGTTATATCAGAAAGATACCGTGTTCCCGGGGCAATGGCTTACTATGACGGGGAACACATAGTCCTCAACAACGGCTACGAACTAGTAGGGATCGATCTGGACAAAGCAGTGAGTCTATGGCGTAAAACCTTCGGGGAAAACGTGCATACACCATTAATCGCTGTTGAGAACAAGGAGATAATAGCGTTTAAAGACAAAGAACTATACCTCCTAAACGTCGAGACGGGCGCACCTATATGGAAACAACAATTCGATAAACAAATAACCGCTGCAGGCCTCGGTAACCGCTACCTGGGCGTTGCAACAAACGATATACTCTACATCTATGAGAGAATAATGAACAGATTCAGACTCATAGGTAGATACAAGGTTCCCGGTCTAATCAACGGTATAAGCATATATGAGAAAAGCGAGGACGAACAAACCGCTTTGATAGGATACATATCGCCGGACGAAGTACCACACGTTATACAGGCCAACTTCGCAGAATCAATAGGGTTCAGGATCAAAGACTTCGAGATAGCATCCGGTGGGACCGCGGAATATGAGATCATGGAGGTAACTCCTACGGTAGAACTAATAAGAAAACCGCGTGCACAGCTTAAGATCATATCGGAAAGCAATAGGATCATAATCATTGATAGAGGTAGCCCGCCAGGCACATATACAGCGACTGTTCTCGTAAAGATTTCTGGTTTTCTACCAATTATCGAAGATATTAAGATCGTTGTGAAGAAGCTGGAGAGTGCATTCAGAGAAATCAGGATACAGCCTAAGATTGTCCCAGGAGTACTTGGACCGTTTGTTCCTGTAACAGTTGATCCCTTGGTTGAACTGGACGATCTATATATTGTAGCGACAAGTGATGATGGGAACTTATATGGAACAACAACTGTCCATCAAGACCTCCGCGTCGGGAGGAAAGTATTGCCGCTATATATTCTCTGGGCAAAAACCGGTGTGTATCAGGCAAAGATATCAATTGTTGCGAGAAGCCGTAGGAGACAAATATATGAGGAGATAAGGGCTAAGATCCTCGCAGATTTCGATATACCGCCCTTCCACCTCAGAGTAACAGGAACAACTGCATATATATGGTCGCCGTTCGATATTGATGCGGCGAAAATCATATTTGAGAGCCGCGAAGCGGAATACACTATCATTCAGGATCTAAGGAAGGGTTGGAACGAGATAGATACTCATGGAATGATACCTGACAGAGTAAGGATTAGGCTGAAGAGCGGGATAGAGTATATTGTCTGGAGGGGTCTCAGCTGGATCCAGTTGAGGAGATCAGAATAATCATCGTAATAACGGGTTTTCTAGCATTACTACTGGAGATCATTGCATTAGTATTCGAGAGAAAATCAAACATGGGCGCGGATAAAGACAAATAACTCATCGACAAGCTTCTCCAGCCGTTCAAGCCTCTTTTTGATATCATCGATCTCTTTTTCTAGAACAGCTACTCGTTCATCCAAGGTAAGATTTTTCTCTACATCCTGGTTTTCATCCAATATTATCCACCCATGAATATATCCAGGCTCTTCTTAGGTATAAAGTAGATTTCTGAAGACCAATTAATCTTCTCCAATCTACCCTGTTCGACTAGTCTTTCAGCATACACTACGCCTTCATTACCATATACTTTAATGACCTCCTTGACGCTTAATGGTTTTCTCAGTACATGATTGTATATGCTCTCTTCAATATCTCCCGCTAAGATAATGTTTTGCTCAGGAGTCGAACTACATATCTTTACGTCAATACCTTCTTCTTCGAGAATCTTACGTGCCTTGACAAGCTGCTTCCCTCTAAGAGGCTTTATGTCAGGAGTTCTTCCAGGCCTATTTATGGTTTTGAGAAAAACTTTACTGATCCCAATACTATTGAGGGTCGCTACGAGTTCTAGGAGGTAGCGTGATTCACCGGGATTAAACCATTCATTCCTAAACATGTTTACTTCAGCATAGATTTTCCGCTTAGCGTATTTGGGTAGGGAATGTATAGTTTTTCTGAGAAGGTATATCTTGGCTCTATCGAGAGGATCGATTAAGAGCTTGCGTGGTTCCCCGACTACATCTAATGGTATGAGGATGTAATCCGTTGTTCTAAATACGGGTTCTACCCATTTCTCGGCAAGCATATATCCTGTAGTTCTCAGGACAACTCGTTCTGAACATCCATAGTTCAACGAGATCTTCTTTACTTTCTCAATTATTAGGGGTGTGTGAAAGTTGAGGAGGGGATCACCCATGCCCCATATCATGATAGTATTGTAGACGCATCCATTCAAGCATATGAATTCATCGAGTTCTTCTGATATTTTTTCTGGCGAAACATAGAGTTGAGGCTGAACGGTTTTCTTGAAATACCAGGGCGTTATGGGGCAGTATATACAGTTATACGGGCATTTCCTCGGCGGCATTAAGGGGTCTATACCTAACGAGTAGCCCCAGCACCTGCTGGGATGAGGGCCGTAGATACACTTAATTTTCATCGCTACTTATCCCCGCGTGTTCTTTAGTAACGCGATGAAGAAGCCTTGAGAATTATGTATGTGCGGCATTATCCTGGCGACTCTATCTGATGATTTAAAGCCTTGATAAGGATTAGAAAGTCTTTTGTCATCAATTCTCAAGGGTTCTGCAAGTCCCTCATCGATCAACCGGTCAACTATTATTTCGCCTTCAAGTGGATGTATACTACATGTTATATACTCTATTAGTCTGACTTTGTTTAGTAATAGGTTTTTAAGAATAGAATATTGTACCTCATGATAGTATCTGAGCTTATCCTTCCTCATGATGCTTAGCTTGATAGCTGGATCCGATGATACTGCACCGCTCCCACTACACGGAGCATCAACGATTGCGAGATCAAATCTAGATCCATTGATATGGATGATGCTTGAATCAGCATTTATAAGAACTACTAAGTGTTTATTCACGCCGAGTCTATTGAGGAGTTCTTTTTCAGTTAGAAGTCTTCTTAAAGACTTATCAATTGCTAACGCGCTGATCCTATTATTTGCCAACATGAAGGCCTGGCTTAACTTGTTACCAGGAGCGCTACAGGCATCAAGTAATCTCCTGTATTTCTCTAGTGGGAGTATATCAATGGCTAATGCGCTTGCGAGATCCTGAGAGACAACAACTCCTTTTCTGACGGCCTCAATACCTCTGAGAGAACCCCATTTGGGATGTTCAACGTAGACCATGTAATCGACTAGATGGCTTCGTGATACTACGACGCCGTTCTCCTCGAGAAGACTAATAGCTTCTTCAGGGGTTGTTTTAAGAGTATTTATTCTAAGCCATCGTTTCTTCTCATTAAGCTTTCTAAGCATTTTTTCCAATTCACGTTTATCCATGAGGCTCAATAGATCCTTTACAAGGTACTCCGGAAAACCATACAGTATGCTGAGTTTCTTCGATATTGACAGCCTAGGTGCTTCTTCTCTTAGTTTTTTCTGAAGTTGTTTCACACTGAATCCTAGAGAAGCGAAATAGGCGGCTAGGCCTGCCGGGTTTGTTCCATAGCCGTATTTCGCTGATAGCCATCTTATACCGTAATAATATGTTATGAAGTACCAGCCGACTTTGTAGAATGTTTTCAATAGCCATTTAGGCACATGATACCTTGTAGTGATCGTTTTGAATGCTTTATCGTAGCTGACATGTGTAGCTAGGATATGTTTTAGCAAGAGTGTAAGAAAGAATTGAAGTTCGTGGGATGGAGGCGTTGTCTCCAATACTTATCACTAGCCCAGACTCTCTAGCATCATTTCTATCCGGTTAACGAAACTAATTGGATCTATGTATCTTACCCCTAGTTCTCTACACATCCTCATTATTCCTTCATCATTTGTTACGACTTCGCCTCCGAGTTCGAAAGCCAGTATTATAATGTCTAGATCAACGTCGGTGTCAACAATTCCTTTTCTAGTTGCTTCACGGTATTTTTCCCTCAGGTCATGAATGGATTCCGCAAGGATCGCGTCGAGCTCGTCCTCTTGTTTCGCCTCATATCCTAGCTTGATCGTTTTTCTAACCATGTCTTCAGCGACTCGCAAGCCCTTCGTTATCCTTGTCTTTAAGTCTTTGATCCAGTTGCTGAGAATTATCGCTGGAAGCTTTATCCCGTATAGATCTGGGCTTCTAACTGTTAGAACAGATATCAGTTTATCTACAACTGTTTTATCGACTTTGTTTCTAATCAAAAATCTTCGTAGCTCCTCAGCAGTGGTAGGCGGTATGTACAGGCTTAATCCAAGCCTTGCACGAGCCTTGGCCAGAAGATCTATTAGTGCTATGATCGTGTCATTCAGGGTGTTGGTTCCCAGTTTTTCCCTAAGCCTCGGATCGGTAAAAGCACTCGTATCCAGTACGTAGATATCGGGCATTTTAGCCCCCTTTTTACTTAGGAATACTTACTACTTCGACATCGCGTGCACTCGTCTTCCTTACGAAGAACGGTATTATGGGTTCCGGCAGGTTTCTTAGTAGCTGGAGATCACTCGTGAATAGATCACGTATATCATCGATCCCTAGAACAGCCATCGCTAGTCTATCAATGCCTATACCCCATGCAATAGCCTTGACGCCGGGAGCGCCGAGTATCTCCATGACCTCGGGTCTAAATACGCCGCCTGGTAACGCCTCGATCCATCCAAGCGTTGGGTGTTTGATGAAGCCTTCTACACTGGGCTCTGTGAATGGGAAGTATCCTGGCTTAAACCAGATCTTCTTTATCCCTAGTGCTGCGACGAATTCCTTGAAGAATGCTAGTAAGTGTTTGAGATTGACGTTCTTACCTACAATGATCCCGTCCAGCTGGTAGAACTCCATTGCGTGCTTAGCATCGAGCGTCTCGGGCCTGAATACTCTGTCCAGACTGAATGCCCTGTACTCGCCTTCTCCCCTCTCATATATTGTTCTAACCGATACTGCTGTAGTCTGGCTTCTCAGTACCGGGCGTAGAGCTCTGAGAGGATTCCACTTATACTTCCAGCTCCTTTCATGAACTGTTTTTGCACGCTCCAATAGTTCGCTGGGTAGTTTGCCTCTGAAATCAGTGTCTACGAAGAAAGTGTCGTGTATCTCTCTCGCTGGATGGTCTTGGGGCTGGAATAATGCGTCGAAGTTCCAGAACTCTAGCTCGACATGAGGACCTTTAACCTCTTCAAATCCCATAGCAATAAGTATCTCCCGGACCATATCGAGGAACTCCATGTAAGCGTTGAGCCTTGCTGGTTTAGGCTTAGGAGGCTCAATAGAGAGATCAAACTCTTTAATATATAGTTCTCCGAGCCTGTCCGCCATGGATGGTGTTATAACTGTTGTGACCTCGAACGGCTTCACTAAATCCTCCGTCATAAGTCTTCTAAGATCCGGGATTGGCTCAACAATTATTCTCGATACACGCTCTATGCGGATAAGCTTTCTTCTACGTAGAAGACTTATTGTCTTGTCAGGTACTTCCCCGCCTTTCTTTATCTCTAGGAGAGCTGATCTAATCCAAGCAGCTTCTTCGAGTGCTTCAAAACATTTTTTCTCATCACCAATCCTCACGGTTCTCTCGATTATTCTTAGACACCCATGTCTCACAAGGTGTTGGAGCCCTATTCTCGCCATCTTATGATCCATGCCTGACTGTTCAGCTATGCATTCAATGAATTTGGGTACTGGGTTATCGATGCATCTATACATGAACCTATGTACTCTTTCCTCGGGAAGCCCTTTCTCGATTACCTCTATACCTTCATCAGTGAGAACTGGTTTCTTTGTAACGATGCGTTGGACTATTATTAAACCCTTATTTTCTAGCTCAGCTATGTCTCTCATTAAATCTTCTTTCCTAGCGCCGAGGCGGCTGCTGATCTCGCTTATCTCTAAAGCCTTACCAGCATCTATTAGTGCTTCTAAAACTCTGTATTGCCGTGGCGTTACGTAGATGGCTTTCTTGTTTTCTTTTTCTTCGGCCAAAACCTTCCACCATAAATCCATACTTATTTCTAATAGTTAGATAAATATCAAGTTGTCAGAAATAACATATAGTGATATTATTGCTTTATCTCTGACCGCCCCGATGGAATCGGGCCTCGACAG
>JAADCY010000007.1 GCA_013154205.1 Thermoproteota archaeon
ATAATAAACATACCCGAAAACCCAGTCCAAACAATAATAAAATACAGCGGAGCAATAACCATAGCACTAATAATAACAGCAATAATACTAACAAAGAAAAAACTAGCACCACTAATCAAAAACAAAATATGTAAAACATAAATTGTTCACAGGATTTCATATTTGTCCAATTCTAAAAAAGAAAAACCTAGTGATAGCAGGACTGCTCGTACAAATTATTTGTTTTAACCCGTTCTTTTGTGGTTGATATGGTTGATTTAATTTTTGATTATTTGTTTTTGAGTTGTTAACCTATGGGTTTGGTCTTGTCATGGTGTTTATGGAAATCATAAACTTGTTATAATTATCTATATGGTTAGGTATTTTCTATCTACTCTGCGAGTTTTTGGTTCGTTTCTTGTTTGATTCTGGTTTTGTTTTAAGGAGTGGTGCTTTCCATTATATGTTAATTATTAATCTATTTTTGTGGCTTGCTTGAGTATCGTTATTTCCCTGGTAGATCTGAGAATTTATTGTTTTTTAGTTCATTTGATAAAAATTATAGATATGATATCGTTTAGGATGTCTATGACGATATAATAAATGCTTTATATAGATGCTCGATATTGCTATATGTCATAGTGGAATCATTGGTGTTGCGGGTGCTGTGTTTTGGGTTTTAAACACTGGATTGATGAGTTGGCTGATAAGCTTGAAGAGAAGCTTAGGTCTCGCGGCAAGGATGTATTAGTGTTTAATGGGGGTCTGAGTGTTTCGGGCCTTCAGCATGTTGGGCGTCTTAGGGGAGAGATTATTATTCCTGAGACTCTGCGGAGGATTCTACGTGGCAGGGGGTTCCAGATCAAGCAGTACCTTACCCTCTATACGCAGGATGCATGGAAGGGTAAGGAGAGCCAACGCAGAGCCTTCAAGGATCCCGATGAAGCCCGGAAGTATGCTGGGTGGCCCCTGATAAGAGTACCTGATCCGTATGGTTGTCACCGTAACTGGGTTGAGCATTTCTGGAATGATTTCGGCCCCTACATCAAGGAGTTCACCGATGGCGAGATAGAGGTTGTGACAACCACTGATCTCTATGCTGGTAGGCTGAAAGAATTTACTAAGAAGACCTTTGAAATCAGGGATCGTGTTAGGGAGATAATTAACAAGTACCGTGGCAGGAAAAAGTATCCCGAGTCATGGATACCTTTCGAACCAGTATGTGAGAAGTGCGGCAGGATAGATAAGACCGAGGCCACGGGGATAGTAGGGAATGAAATCGTCGAGTACAAGTGTAAGAACTGCGGCCACCATGGAGTAACAAGCATCGACAACGGCAAGCTAAACTGGAGGATCGAATGGGTTGGAGTATGGTGGGCTCTAGGCGTAGATTTTGAGCCATACGGCAAAGACCACGCGACCCCTGGAGGGAGCAGGGATAGCTGTGTGGATCTAGCCATTAATGCTTACGGAATAAGGCCTCCTGAGGGAATACCCTATGAATGGGTAGCAATGAGGACTAGAGACAAGAGAATAGTAGACATGTCGAGTAGTGACTTCACAGGGTTTACGCCAAGGGAATGGTATGAGGTCGCGCATCCACACATATATAGGTTCCTCGTACTCAGGACCCCGCCAATGAAGAAGCTTATCGTGAGCCTATATGAGATACCACAATACTATAGCCAGTACTATCAGGCTGAGCGAATATACTACGGCATTGAGGATCCCGGTGATAAAGAGAAGAAGGTTCTCCTCTCGAGAAGTTATGAGCTAAGCTATCCACATGGTAATCCTCCAGAAAAGATACCTGAACAAGTACCCTACACTCACCTAGCGGTTCTCGTTCAGCTTGTCCCGAGAGAGTTATGGGGAACAGAAGGTCTGAGGAGACTCAGGAATAGTGGTCACCTGCCCGAAAATCCTACCGAGTACGGTGTCAAAAGGATACTCGAGACCATGGAAAAGGCTAGTAGGTGGGTTGAAAAGTATGCACCAGACTACCTTAAGATAAAACTGTTGCCGGAGCCTGACCCCAGGATAATAGAGAAGATACCGCCTGAGCACCGCGAGACACTGTATAGGATTGGAGAGATGCTTGAATCTCTCGAAGAATGGAATGATGAAGCAATAAAGAAGATAATGATCGAAGCGACCAAGAACCTAGATTCTAAGGGGAGGCGTGAACTATATCATAACTTCTATAAGCTATTCTTGGGTCAGCCTAGTGGACCTAGAGCAGCACCACTAATAGCGTTGATGGGTAAAGAGACAAGTGTAAAGTTCTTAAAATCTGCTAAGAAGTAAAGTTTTTACCTTAATCTTAATACAGTAGAAACTCTGTATTAGAAGTAAAAAAATCTAAATCTTTTTCTAAGGGAATAATTAAGAGTAATTCATGCTAATAAGCTATATGAATTAAAAATTTCTTAGTTATAGATTAAAAAGGAATTATATTTGGGACACGATATTTTTGGTTTTCAAGTATCTATTTTCTTTTTATTACGCCGAGCACTATTACTGCTATCAGTATTATTATTGAGAGCAGTAATCCTGCCTCACTGTACGTAGTGGTTGTCGATAACTCATTATGTAGTGATGTCATGTTCTGGCCTAGGTTCGTGTTTATCGTGTTGATACTGTTGAGGATGCTGTTCTTAGCCTGATTCAGTAGGTTCATTAGTTCTTCAGTCTTTTTGTTCAAATTGTTTAGGCTATTTGCTACTCCTGAAAGCTTGTTTGATATAGTGCTCAGACTAGTGTTTACTTGGTTTAGACCTGTAATTATCTGGTTTAATAGTGGCTTGTATGATTCAACTTCCTGTTTTAGCGTGTTTAGTATTTCCGTGTTGGACTTTATGCCTGGTATGACCCCTGTCTTTATAAGTATTGCTAGTGATGTAAAGTTCTTATCGACACTAGTTGCTAGTGCTTTGAGTTCTTCTGATACATTGTTGAAGCCATTGTATAGTGATGCAACTGCTACTAGTGAGAAACCAGTATAGCCTTTAAGGTAAAGATACTCTGTCCTAGCCTCTGCCTCTATGTTTATAGAGTAACGTCCGGGTTTCTCTGGAGTAAATACTAATGCGTAGAACCCTGATCCCAAGATGTTGATCACAGGCTTAATACTTATTCCGTCGGGTCCAGTTATGTATGCCTTTATGTTTGCATCTACTGGTTCACCGTTATAATATGTATGGAGCACTATAGTGACGCTAACACCAGGCTCTACAATGGGCGGTGCATTAGATGTTATTACGAGGCTAGCTGTCTTCACCACCTTGATCTCTTGTGATAGGAATTTTAAGAGTGCCTTTACAAGATCAGTGCTCACATATGTAGTTGGTAGAACAGTTACATTATAACTACCCGGCGCTATGTAGGGGAGTGCAAACTTCCACACTACAGAGCCGTAGGACAGTGGGAGATCGGGTATTACTAATCTGCCGGCAACATAGATGTTAACTGTTCTAGAGCCCATCAAGTCCATTCCGTAGACTCCTAAATATACTGGTTCACCTGCACCCGTGGTGTTGGGAGTTACTATGATGCCTAGTGCTCCAAGCAGTACTCTCACTTCTCCCCATCCAAGGAGACTGAATTTAACCAGAACTAATCCGTTCACGTGCTTGTTAAATGTTAGTGTGTAGTTGTAGGTACCGCTAGCAGGTATGTAGATGCTTGTTTTGTTGAGTAGGCTGTAGTCTACGAGGAACCCATAGGAGTTCACTATCTTTACATTATGGACGTTAACGGAGTCCTCGGTACCTGTTAGGCCTATAATGGCCTTCTGTGTTATACCGTATAATGGCATATAGCCCTCAGCAAAATATGCTAGGAGATACGCTGGTAGTTTCGCTGCATAGTTATAGAGCTTCGCGACACTAATATATGCTTTCTCGGCAGGCTTACTCCATACTGGGAGGATTAGGTTCGAATCTCCCAGTAGTGATAGCTTGAAAACTTCACCTAACACATAACTATCGAACACGGGTACTGATGTCAAATAATCTAGTATACCCTTGTCAACGACATAGCCGAGGGTTGTCTCGTTGGTCTTGCCAATTAGGCTAGCATATGCTTTGAGTATATTGTAATGGAGATAAGTTGCTCCGTAGTACTGCACCATCTCTATACCATTTATTATGAAGAACATTACTCCTAGCTCTGCCGCGACTCTAGCGCTCCCAATGTATGCTATCCCGCCAGCTGATGAGAGCAGGACGGCTTCTCCAAATGATGGGAAGCTGAACCAAGGAGATGGAATATTATTGTCCCATGCAGCGTTCATACACGCTACACTTGAAACTATTGGCACAGCAGTATTCTTTTTCATTGATAATAGATCATTTACTGTTGCTAAAATCTCGAACTTCATTATTGGACCACTTTCAGTATCAATAACTAGTCTATCGCCGAGAGCTGTTCCAGAACCGTGACATAGTGCAAAATACCATAGGGCTTTCTTCTCACCACTAAGCAATGACAGAACAGCTGATCTGTTGTAGTTATTACTTGTCCTAGTAAGCATGTGTACTCTAAACATTGATAGCTGGCCCTTTATGTTCATCATTGATAGCGCTGTTTCTCCGAACATTAGAGATGTTGCGAATGGGTATCCACCCGACAGATAAATGTCTCTACTGCTCGTTATGCCTGACTTATACCATTCTATTATCTTATCGATAACTTTTGCGACAAGAGTCGGATTGCTAAATGGTATTCTTCCCACATAGATATTAGGTGCTAGGTCTAGGTCTGGGCTTGCGTAGAAGTAGTCTGTGGGTACCCAATTGTTGTAATCGTCAAAGAACATGTAGTGGTAATAGAAGCTGGGCGGTATATCGCTTGTGTTACCGATGATTATCAGGTTGTCGTAGCTTCCGAGTGTCTCGTTGAGGTAATCTATGATTTTCAGCGCAAGGGTCCAATTGTATGTCTCGGCTATTATACTGTTATAGCTATCCTTGAATACAGGGTTATAGAATCCAGGGTATTGTGTGATGTTGTGTATGGGTTTATAGTTTTTCCATATATAACTGGTCGTCACTATGGTCACATTGTAGCCTTTGTCCTTATAGAAGTTCGCTAGCTTATCCACGATGTTGATGAGCCTGTCTGTGGTCAATATCAGTAGTGATTTCTTTGCGAACACTACAGGTATTGGGTTGGGATAGCTAACATATACTGATGCACTGTCGACACAGTACAAGGTGTTGGTCATGGGGTCGTATTGTACTGGGTAATACCTCACCACTATGATCGTTTTGCCGTGGAGGCCATGAAGTACATCAATGCTAAGTAGTTTACCTGGATAATACTTGTCCGACTCATAGATTGTTTTGTCCATAACGTACTTGAGACTCTGGTGTCTTCCATCATAAAAGAGTGGCTGGGGCGCTGGGAGTACTGGTCTTGTCACCTGCTTAACGGTGAAATGTTTTACGAGTATATAGGCATGTACGGCGTCGGCTGGTATGTAGCCGTTGACCTCTATCTTGTACGTGTAGACGGGTAGCATCGGGTATCCGGGCGTATTAATATATGATTTGGCGCCATCGGTAAGTATGAGGGTATAGCTACCATTATATGTTGTGACACGGTAGGTGTAATCTGCATTGAAGCCTGCTGGTGCGGGGATGGGTTCGCTGGTGTAAGGCCCGATTATTCCGTGTTGTTTCAGCTCATAGTATGTTTGCTGAGGCATATACCCGAGAACGTTAAGTGGGGCTAAGGTCATTGATAGAATTAATATTAGTATGAACATGTATTTACATAATGTGTTCATATATCATACCCTGCCATA
Source organism: Thermoproteota archaeon (assembly GCA_013154205.1). Taxonomy (GTDB): domain Archaea; phylum Thermoproteota; class Thermoprotei_A; order Sulfolobales; family Desulfurococcaceae; genus JAADCY01. The sequence goes on from JAADCY010000007.1 coordinate 5,789, forward strand.
ATTGTTCGGAATTAATAATGAACAATAGAGCATATAAGCCTTTTCACTCCGTTGCACACTGGTTACGAGTAAATTACATCACGATTAAATAACATGACTGGAGATTACAAATACTAGGGAGGGGAGGGGTAGAGATTTATGCTTGAGAAGTTTACCGTCTATAATGGTGGTGTCAAACTATACTTCGGCACAAAAGTCATAGGGAACCTCAAGAAGCATCTAAAGAATCATAAGAAGCTTCTCATAGTGTCGGGTAAAAGGTCAGCTGATGTATCAGGGGCTTTTCCTGAACTCAAAAAGATCCTTGATGAACAAGGGATAGAATACGTCAGATATACCAATGTAAAACCTAATCCTACAGATGACGTAGTAGAGGCTATTAAGCAGGTCTACCTTGTCGAGAACTGTGATGGCATAGTAGCCATTGGTGGTGGAAGCCCAATAGATTCGGCTAAAGCAGCACGTGTACTGATCGCTGGGGACGGGAGTATAGAGGAATATCTGTACGGTTTGAGAAAACCACCAGCACAACAACCACCACTGTATGTGATAAACCTTACACACGGAACGGGAACAGAGATCGATAGATACTCTGTCATCACCATTACTGAGACACGTGAGAAAATAGGGTTCGGCCCAGGCTACCCGACAGCCTCAATAGATGATCCTAGGTACCTATTAACACTACCTGTAAACCAGACTAGATACACAGCCCTGGACGCTTTCGCCCATGCAGTCGAGTCGAGCACATCATCTCTGAGCAGCCCGTATTCGAGGCTATTATCTCGTGAAGCCATAGGATTAATAGTCAAGTATCTACCAGTAGCAGTGGAGAAACCCAGAGATCTCGAGGCGAGATACTGGCTATTATACGCTTCAATGATCGCTGGAATAGCCATAGATCACGGAGTAACGCAGCTAGGCCATGGATTAGAACACGTATTATCAGGGCTGAAGCCCAAGCTACCTCATGGAGCAGGCCTAGCGATCCTATACAAGGAGCTGATAAGGCATTTCTACAAGGAGAGACCAGCGGAGATGAAATATGTGCT
>JAADCY010000103.1 GCA_013154205.1 Thermoproteota archaeon
AGACCCTTGGATTATACCATTTAATAGAAATGATGTAGCTCGAAAGGGCTGAGAAAACAATACATGATGAGCCCGCGCAGGTCTGATCATAGAGAGGTTTGAGGGATAATATTGGAAAAAGGATTGATCATAGGAATTAGCGGTGCTAGCGGCACTATATACGCCCGTAGACTCATAGCCTACGACGATTTGTTAAGGAAGAAATATGATAGAATATATGTTATCGAGACAGGTTATGCCCGCAAAATAGCCGCGTACGAAATAGGATATCCGGTTTCAACCTATGCTAAAAAGAAAGGAATACCTGTTTTTAGCGAGGAAGACATGGATTCACCGCTCGCTAGTTCCAGTAACCTGGTGAACCACGACATGGTTATTGTTCCCTGTAGCCTTAACACAGCCGCGAAGTTATCGCATGGCATACAGGATAACCTATTGTTACGCACCGCATCGTCCATTATCAGGATGAAACAGAAGCTTGTATTAGTTATTAGGGAAACACCGTTATCCCTGATAGACCTAGCTAATCTGTATAAACTCGCAGAAACAGGAGCCATAATCTTACCAGCTTCACCGGGATTTTATCATAAACCAAAAGAGCTAAAAGATATCATTGACTTTATCGTCGGCAAAATACTTGATGTCCTCGGCATAGAACACAGCGTTTACCCACGGTGGAAAGCTACCTGAATTCATCTATATCGTAATCCTCTATCTCTTCCATTTCTCTAAACAATTCTTCATCGCTAACTTCCTTACGTGTTTTCTCGAGGGCCTTGGCACATTTTCCATCGGGTAACATAGAGTTTATCCTGCACGTAGCATACTTGCATTCAGCGCCTATGCATTCACTCCCTGTTAACCGGCAATAGGCTACTTTCTTAATTTTTCCACGATATGATTTGTTCACTATGACTTTGGCTCTTTTTGTACATATAAAGAACGGGCATAACGGATTACATTGTACTCCTAATGGCATGGGATATTGGGGCTTTAGGGCCCTAGGTTTTTTGAAGTGCTCTCCTCTCCCTTCCCGCCTATATGGTCGTCGGTAATCTCTATGATATGGATTGTACTGCCTGGGCAATGCCTTTTTCACCTAGTATGGAGACGCAGTACATCTTTGATCTCATTATTATTTGACACCATACTATTATCTCATAGAGAGACTATTATTAATTATCTCTACTCACATGATATAGTTAAGGCTTCCACCATGTGAACAACAAGTACTTGATCCCATCACGATCAGTTATTGCAAGGATAAGCTTCTTTCTAACACTGTGAAGTAATCTACCCATTCTCACTATTTCAATAGGATCAATTGATTCACGTGAATCGTGAACATGTACGCCATAAGGCGCATGATCTATTCCTGGGCCGAAACGATAAACTAGGTAATCACACCCGAATTTCAGTCCTCTTCTAACTACAAATCCACGTTTTCTCAAATCCTTATACACGAGATATAATTGTTCAAACCTTGGGATAACTCTTAATGAATAATTCATTAGCTCGTCAATACCTAGCCTTCTAGTACCAGAGTATATTTCTAAAACATTTTCTTCGGCGAGGAACACGGCCTCAAGCATTGAAAGTTCCAGGGGAACTTGTATATTCTTGTTTCTAGGTTTGGCTACACCTAGAAACGAGCCATAGTAGCCTAGTTCCCAATATAGTTTATTCGCGCATCTATAATCCGGAACTATTACCCTGTTATAGAGTAGATAGCCCTTACACTTACTGTTTTGCCCGTCTAAGCAATGAGTGCTCTCTGTAGTGCCAGATAGCGTAGATCCTCACCGAGCTCCTTTATGGTATCTGCAGTATTCTCCATAAAGTCAACAGCGTCCTTTAACACCATTAGGCCGACAATATTATCAGCGTATTTCGAATAGAGCGTGAACGTTATATGTCTGTAGAGCTCATCTATCCTGCCCTCAAGATCATTGATGCTCTTAACCTTCTGCAGGGCCTTCTTAGGATCAACTCTGAGCTTAGATAATCCGTCGCAGAAGCTATCATATTCTGCTATTAGTGCAGCCGCTATCTCCTTTAATAATCCAAATAACTCTTCGTCGACGTTTAAGCCCTTAGTCCTATATAGAGCAAGCCTATATGATGCACCATCAAGTAGCTGTGAAGAACGATCTATTTTTAGCGCTAAATCTATGTAGAGGCTACGATTCGCTACCGCATCTCCAAGTCTGACTAGGTACTCCATGAACATTATCCTGTTATCTTCAACGTTGTCTTTGAGTCCACGTAGCTTGGTATAGAGTCTCTGGAAATCAGTGTTCTCCCTAATATTCACTACAATCTCGTTAAAAGATCTAAATACATCGCTCGCAAGTCTCGCTAGATTTGTTAAACTCTCGTGGATGTGCATTTCCGCTAATGATTCATTGGCACTGTATTCGGCCACGGATGACACCTCGTTTAATACATTATCCAAGTATCAGGGATATATAAGGGATACCTATAGAACCGATATACTCATACAGAGATAACGGGAGTGCGTTTTGGTCAGAGCACTAGTAATTGACGCACTGGCGCGGTATAAGGGAAAACGATACTCGACTTTCGATGTGGTAGGAGCAGGTCCTAGAATTGTCGCTGGGATAATAGAGTCTCTCGGGCACGATGTACTCTTGCTCAGCTATGAGAAATTCATGGCTAATAAAAAACTGGCCAAGGAATACCCTGTCATACTTGTATCGATTATGTCACAGGATTTCGGGGCTTTGAAAAATATTCGAGATATTGTATCAAAGTATAATAGAAGGGCGAAGATAATTGTTGGTGGACCTGCATCACATGATTATGAGTATATACTTAGAAACAAGTTAGCAGATCTAGTCGTTATAGGCGAAGGAGAAATACCAATCGAGAAACTCTTTACTAGAGATGTCATTGACATTATTAATAACCCGTCAGAATTATCTGGGATTCCCGCACTAGCATACAGAGACAAAAGTAAGATAGAAGTTACAAGCACAGGTATTCGTACACCGAAAGAAATCCTTGACAGACTAAAGCCGTGGACAAAAATAAGTTTATCTTATGAAAAACCATGGTTTCTAAGAATATATGTTGAAGTTACACGTGGATGCAGTAATTTTATGAGACCGAGACTAAGAATCCTCGGGTGTATAGATTGTAATGTTTGTATTAAAGGAACGCCCAGCGCAAAATTACATTGCCCTGCACGAATCCCCCCAGGCTGTGGTTTCTGCAGTGTTCCAGTGCTCTTCGGCCCACCGCGTTCGAGAAGTATTGAGTCCGTAGTCTCCGAGATCGAAGAGCTGATTGTTAATGGAGCTGAAAGAATTGTTTTAAGTGCACCTGATTTCCTCGATTATATGAGAGAAGAGCTCGTATACCCTGATCCTCTTACCGATCCATGTAATCCACCGCCTAATTATGATGCAATCGAGCATTTATTTTCGAGAATAAATGAAATCGAAGAAGTAAAACAGGGTAAAGTGAAAATCTTTATTGAGAATATCAAGGCCTGTTTGGTCGATATGAGGATTGCAAAAATATTTGAGAGATATATAAAAGGAACGGCTATTCATATAGGGCTTGAAACAGGCGACAAAGAATACAATATGCTCATAGGGAAACCAGCCGACCCCGCAAAAGTCGTTCTAGCATGCAAACTGCTTAGCAGCCACGGCCTTAGACCATATATTTACCTAATGTACGGACTACCATATCAAGGATTCAAAACCTACAGGAAAACACTCGAGATCATTGAAAAGCTTAGGGATGTAGGTGTCGAGAAAATAACACTATATAAGTATACACCATTACCACGTACAGCTTTTGAAAAACTCAAACCTTGGATAAATAAGTACAAGGATATAATCGAGGTATTAAAGAAGAAGGTTAAGAAGTTCAACTATGAGAAGAAAAAAGATTTGCTCGGCAGGACTCTAGAGGCATATCTTATTTTGAATAAGGAGAACAAGAAATGGTACGGTTACCCAGTAATGCATGGCCCAACTATATTCATTAAGAATGAGCTCGACGAATCACTTGATGGCTCTAAAGCATTGGTTAAGATCGTCGGGATATCAGCGAGGTATGTTTGGGGTAAGGTAGTTAAAATAATGGATAGTCATGGTGGGAAAAGACACGGGAAGGCTTAAGATAAATTTATCTCTTCTAGCTCTCGGATTAGATCATTTAATGCTTTACTCGATAAAGGGTCTTGTTCTTCTTTATTGGAAATGATTTCTTTAATCTCTAGTATTAAGTCGCGTATGTAGGGGAGACTAACTGTTTCTATGTAGAGCTTGTAGGTGTAGATGTATTTTCGGCTCAGCTCGTCTGCTATGCTTAGATCAGTATCTTTGAGCGTATTGAGAATTCTTTTATATTTTTTCACAAGAACTGATACTTTTCTTGCTAGATGAATTGTTGATGAAAAATCTCCGCCTAACGCTTTTCCTTTGACAAGCTTAGCCTGATCTATTGTTTTGTCAAAGTCCTTAACGAGATCCCTTAGAATTATAATTATGTCATTTATTTGTGTCTGATCCATCATGTTCATGTCCCAGAGTATTTCCTAAGAGTCGCTATGCTATTGTCAGCAACACCTTTTTCTTCGAGCTCGGCAGGGTACACGTATACATAGTTCGTGCCGGTTTCATCTATTATTGTCGCTGTGAAGACGAACTTCTTCTTTCCAGCGACAACTATCTCTATCTTGTCACCGTCACTGATTCCCAACATTTTAGCGAGATCTTTAGGTATTTTGGCCGCACCCTCAGGCAGGCCATCATCGTACTTTATCCTGATTCTCTTTTCACGTAGTAGTTTCTGTCTTCTTTTCAGCTCGCTGGCGGGCGGAACTATGGAGACCAGCTTCTTAATATCTATCTTCTGGGTTTTCACATTCTCTTGTTGTTCCTGGGCCGTCTTCTCTTTTTCAGACATGTATATCCCCTTTTCGAACTAGTGTTTTGAGAATGATTATTCTTTACGCCTGCTACTAGTCAAGTAAAGATAAATCTACACCTTATTTAATTCTTTATCGAGGAGTTCAAGCCAGAGATTCCTGAGGCCTATTTTATCAGTGATGTAGTCATATATGTCTTTGACGCTTATCCTTTCTTGTTGTTTAGTATCCCTGTCTCTTATGGTAACAGTGTTATCCTTAAGGGTTTCATAATCAATCGTTATGGCATAAGGCACTCCGATCTCATCTGCTCTAGCATATCTTCTACCGATGCTTCCTTCTTCATCATAATATGCCGAGATACCGGATGCTATTAGGCCGCGATATATAGTCCATGCAATACGTTTTATATGTTGATGCTCCTCCTTGGATCCTGATACAAGCGGAAATACTGCTACGTAGTATGGCGCTATTCTAGGCGGCAGTGCTAGGTATGTTCTTTCAGGAGTTTTCCTTAACGAGTTCTCGAGGACGACGTAGAATATTCTTTCGAGCCCGAAGGACGGCTCTACGACGTGTGGTACGAATTTTTCACCATATATTTTTATTTTTTCACGTTTTATGAAGAAGCATTCTTTATCTAGTCTAATACCGTCTAGATCGATGTATCCTTGCCTAACTAGTTTATCTGCAAGTTCCTCCTGAGGTATTTTTGCAAGCTGTTTCATTATCTCCGCAAATCTCTCACCGTATCTTCTCCTTATTTCCGCTGGGTTAGGCTTTATCTTAAATACTTCTTTTTCTCGTGGCTTTTCGTATCTTCTAAATACTGTTAGGTCTGCTCCGGAAAACTTTATGTGGCGGCTTAGATCGTATGTTGTTCTATAACTATATCCTGCTACTTCAACCCATCCATATTTCTCTGTGAATACTTCTTGATCGAATGTTTGTTCGCTGTAGTGTGCTCTTTCCTCAGGTAGTTTTTCATCAAATCTTATTTTATCTGGCGGTATTCCTAGATTTCTCAAGAACTTGTTACCAACAGCCATCCAGTAAGCCATCCATGGAGTCTTAACAATTCCTTGCTCTATCATTTCCTTTGCAGTATATTGTTTGGGTTCTTTGATATTGTTCTGCTTCATTTCGGCTGTTATGACATTCATTCTCTCCTCTAGGAGCTCTCTAGTAATGTACTTGCTGACTTCCTCATCCTGTTTCTCGGGGTCGAAGAAGAACTCTATCTCAATAATAGTGAATTCCCTCAGTCTTATCAGTCCCTGTCTCGGCGAAATTTCGTTTCTCCCGACTCTGCCGACCTGAGCTATTCCTAGGGGTAAACGGTTTCTCATAGCGTTAAACACGTTCTTAAAGGATACAAACATGCCTTGGGCTGTTTCGGGCCTTAGGTAAGCCGGTGATCCCTTGTATGGGCCTATCTCTGTCTTGAAGAGCAGTAATGCTGGTTTAGGAGGAGACAATTCGCCGCCGCAGACAGGGCATCGTATATTGTGTTTACGGATAATCTCGGCCATCTTGTCTAGGGGTAGTCCCTCCGCGTTTATTCCTAGTTTTTCCTCGATCAAATGATCAGCTCTGAAAGTCCTGCCGCATTTTAAGCACTCTGTAACAGGATCTGTGAAGTTATCCTCGTGCCCACTTGCCTTCAACACTATCCTAGGAGTTATGATCGGTGTATCCACTTCAACTACTAGGCCGTCACGGCTATAAACGACTTGTCTAAGCCATTCGTTTATTATATGTCTCTTTATCAGAACACCAACAGGGCCATACTCATAAAAGCCCGCAACACCGCCATATATTTCGAATGCAGGCCAGAATATCCCTCGTTTTTTCGCTATCTTAACAAGAG
>JAADCY010000011.1 GCA_013154205.1 Thermoproteota archaeon
ACAAACACCCTAACAAGGTCGTTCTTGACCTCCTCCACTATTCCATAGGTGTAGTCCCTTCCGAACCTCTGCTTGAAATACCACCTGAAAAGCAATACAACACCCAAGATCATAAGTAGATACACCATACCATAAGATATCTCGTTAAACTCCCTCTGAATGAAAATATACCCTTCAAATGCCACAAAAGAAATAAAAGATACACCATAATAGAAAAACCGATAGGGTTTAACATCCACAAAAAAATCCCTATACCAGTTAACTACGAGCCTCACATACTCAAGTTCTAAAATGAATATACCGAAAAGATACAATAAACTTCTCGAAAACATGACAATTAGTAGAGAAACTAAAAGATAAACTAAAAACACTAACTGGAGCCTGAGACTGAGAAGTTCATGTATTGTTAGATCTCTTCGAATTATTCGTTTTAAAATGGTAAAATTAGGAGGTTTGTCTTTCTGAGTGGGAACCATGAGCTCTTTCAAAAAGCACCTTAATAGAACAAAAAACCGCTCTGTTTTCTCGCCGATACTATATAGGAGTTCTTCCAAGCTCATTATTCCAACACCTCATCCGATATACCCATAAAGCAAGTCCCTGGAGTATATATGTCCAAATATATCAACTGCCGTCGCTGGATCAAGGTAAAACGGGATTTTAGTAAGATCAGTTGTTGAGGCAACCCCCTGTGAGATACCCCATACCCTATATCCTACCTTCGTATTAACCCCCAAGAAGTAATGTGGCAAGAAGTAGTAATCAACACTGCTTGTGTTATCAAGCCGGATACCAAGTATGTTGAAAATATTTGTCAGCTTTCCATCGTATAGTCCTGTGGGTATCAAGAAGCTCACAAGGCCGATTGGATAATAATGACCCTCATACTTGTAGCCGAGTTCGTCTTGCATTTTGTGAGCCAATGCTATATACGCCCAGTGGTTTCTATATTTAGTAACGTCTGAATATGTGCTCGGCGGCTCTTCAAGCCTTTCAAAAAAGGACAATCCATTGTACACCCCAAAATAGCGTCCGTCCATGAGACAATTGATAAACGGTTGTATATCGTAGACCCTTGCCAGTTTCTTAATTATTGATGGCCTATTTTCTGGGGAAGAGATAGTAATTTGAGTATCAGAATAACTTGCATAAGGGTAAGGCGCCGCAACTACCCAACTGAAATGAGCGTTATTCCTCCTGCTGTTATCAATTGCCGCGAAGATATCAGTCCATGATGGCTGGGAAATACCAAGAGTCCCCGAACTACGCGGGGGAATTAACGTGGAGTTTGGATTGTATATGAAGTCGAATTTCATAAAACCATCTACAGGGACTACTTTTACCTCATACCTGTTCAATGCTGCCTTGGAACCAGTAGTAGTGCCGCTCCTACCTAACACCTTATTCCAGTTCCCAAGTATTACAAGCCAGTCATTATCCTCTCCCGTGAGGTCAGGATGCCCCGGGTTATCATCTACAAATTGGACCGAATTTGAAACTTGGACTGATGACGATTCTGAGATTTTTGTGGAAAGCTCATTAAGGTCAAGGTATTTCCTGACATAGATGAAGTCGTATTCGCTTGGTCCTGTGTAGAACTGAGAGAGACCTACTCCAGTATTGTTTTGGGCAGGTATATTATCCACTAACCCGTCGTAATAACTTATTTCGACAGTATTTCCATCCCACGTGCCCTGGAATGGACCCGTTTGATTCTGGTATGTGGCGATATCAACGTAGTGTCCACCCCATATGGTATAATAGTCCCTGATAGCTATCTCTACGTGTGTCCAATAGTTTGTTGTATATGGCCTCACACCCATGTCATTAATGTCCAAATCTTTACCAGTTGTAGTATCAAAGGTGTATAAATGCCCATAATAGGCATTGTAGAAATAATCAAGATAAATACGTTCCATCCAGCTATTTCCATTACTGTCTACATACCACAACCATCCTTGAGTTCCAGGACTAACTATCTTTGTACTCATGCCCACAACATAGCTGTAGTAAGGGAACGTTGCCTGAGTCCACAGCCAGATATCGGCGCTTGAGTGGTCAGTATCGCCTCTGAGTTTAAGTATCCCATCATCTGCATCCAAAAAGATTCTCCTTCCTCCAAAGTTCCAACCATGGGCTTTAAGAGCCGACAGTATGTCTTTTCTGGCCATTCCCGCTGTGAGATACGAAAAAGTATCAAAGAACAGAAACACACGACTTCCATTACCCCTTGTGAGAGTTCCCGTGTTGTACTTTATATAAATTGTTCCTGGAACGTTCATTCTGACCCAGAGCAAGGCACCACTATCTTTCCAGTACTCGATCCAGAACGGGATTTTGTTATTAAATTCCGCGTCAGAGTAAACTTCTATCTCCGCCTCGTTAAGTGAATTATGTTTAATCTCACTTGCCACGCTTGAATTCAGGTATATCGGCACTTGAACTGTATTCACATGTGAGGGGTATGAGACCTTAATTTTAAGGTATGCTCCAGATCCCGTGGAACTCCAGCCAAGGGCAACACCAGCATCAAAGTCAGTAGTATTGGAGTCTGCTGTCAGAGCGTACCGTATAAAGAAGGAGCTGAATGGAACCTTTTCAAACAGAAGCATGGTCTTCTTTTTCCCCGCACTTAGATTGAAATTTTGAATATAATATGGAAATATAGTTATCTCTCCATCACTCTCAAAGCTCGAGTTAGAGGAATAATAGATTGAGTACTCCTTAGACGAAGTAGTCTTCATCCAGATAAGTATCTTATCGTTTCCCCAATACTCTATCCAATATCCCACAGGAGTACAGTTCCCACTGTATACTCTTATTGAAGCCTTGTTCCCATTATGAGCCGCACTTCCAAAGGATGACGCCACTGATGAAGTATCAAAAACCAGTAACACTAAACTGTTGGTGGGTGCACTCTGGGGAAGTGTTATGGTAACCCTGTGCTCGAAGTCTTCATTACACCAACCCATCGATACAGAAGAGGCATTCATCACAATAACCCCAGTATCCCCATTCTTCAAAATGAACTTTTCAGGACTTATTCTCGAAGTTCCTACAGTGAGATTAGTAATGTAAATAGACGCATTTCGTTTATCCCATATCCTAAGGAAGTCATGCTTGAAATCCTCCCCAAAAATCCCGGCCACAGTTTTACCCTCACCAGTACCGTTTGCTACTGCAAATGGGCGAGTGAATTCAGGAAACGCATAGTCACAGGCCCGTATAGAACGGTGATAGCGTCCACCACTCATCACCGAGTAGTACGGGTCTTCGAGCTGCTGTATGTCAATTATTGAATAAACATATCCCCTCCTCGGTATTGGGCCGGTGTAAACAACTTTGCCGGAGAGATCCCGTATGGTAACGTTGGTGAGGCGTGCTCTAATGACCACATGAAAGGAATCAAGAGGAGCCACAACCATGTCCATGCTGCTTGCAATTTTTGATGCGTTCGGTTCAAGTATGTAACCCTGCTTTCTGAGGAGGTGAGAAACGTTAACAAACCATCCATAAATAGTTTGACCTTTCATGAGTTTTTGAACATCTGGATTCGTGGTAACAGGATCACTCTGGTTATTGATAATTAGGTCTCTTACAGTATTATTGGCCCCTATACCAGGATTTATGAATTTTCCTGTAGTTACCACATAATCCACTACGGCAACGAGAGCTCTCTTACCCGAGAGCTCAATAGCTTTCTGAAAGTCCAAAGTTAAGTAAGAAACAACATCAAATGTTTTCTCAGCTTGCACTCTCTCCCCTTGAGCCGAGATAATATATGATGATGCATCTTCGTAGGTAGCAAGCAATAGGAGTAAGGGAATTATTAACAAGAGTACTGTGGTGTTTAGTATGAAACCTCTCTTTTTCATTAGCCCTCCCTCCAGACCCTAAGTGTAATTATTATCGGGGAGAACAGTCCCGGGATGTTACCCATCGAGGCCGTCTCTATTCTGAGGCCCGCTGTAGGCTGAAGATCAATCGGATTCTGTTTGGAACCGTCAAAGGGAGCCTTCTTCCACTCTCCAGGATTCGCATCATTCCTGTAGTTCAAGACATTAAACAATCGGAGTATTGCATCATCAACCGCGTATTTAACAGGAGTTAAGTTAGTTACATTGAGAGACTTATAAGGCGGATCCCCAACAAGGATCGTAGCCGATTCTGGTTGACCACCTAAAGAGTACCAGTATGTGAGATTATACCCCTTATACACGGGATAACCCTGAAGCAGGTAGGGGAAGATGTCACCATATCCGACCGAACCATTTATAAAATATTTAAGGATACCTCTTGTCTCTCCATCCCTAACAACAGAATCACCATCACTCATACGAATCTCAAATCTGTTAGTGCTCCCATTCACCATCATCCACGGATACATCTTGGTGTAAGCTACCCTTATGGCATATCTGCCAAGAGGACCACGATAGAATCTCTTGCCATTTTCATACAAGTTCTGATATGTACTATGATCCCAGAAAGTATAACCCACCCACCAGTCCGCGTACCAAGGGGTGGCTTTAGGGGGAAGAGAATAGCGGACTTGAAGACCACTTCCTTGGTAAGTAACCCTGGGATCTCCATATGGAAAGTAAATCGAGAGAGGGATGCTGTATTGTGTTATCAAAACTTTCGACTTATACCCTATCCTAACGTAGGATTCAGGATAACCATAAAGAATACGGAGATTATCCTTGCTTATGTTATAGTCCTGACCTTCATATCTCCATTTCCCATCACTCCCAAAATACGCGTCAAAGCCAACCACGAAGTCAAAAACCATTTTACTAAGGTTTACCTTGAACTTGCTGTAGCAATCGGCGCCATTGCAAAGTATTGAGTTTACTGCCTTTTTAATATCAGCATCTGTGAACTCAACAACCCCATCAGGATCCGGATGTTTGATATCAAGTAGTATAAGGTCACCTCCAAAGCCATAGTACAGGCGCACGTTGTGAATCCCTTGAACCTTAAATTTCATGTTGATATCAGTTATATTCCCCGGAACGAACATTTCCAACAGGTACATGAATCCAGTCCTTTGAGAAATAACCTGATAAACTCTCACAAGGCCAGGATCCTCAACACTAACGGAAGAGCTTTTGTATTTCACGTACAAGGTAGTTCCACTCGCAGAACCAATTTCGCTATGCTCCCCAGCGGAGTACAGGAGAGAGATAGTGTTCATGCCTCCCTGTATATAATTTTCCAAGTTGATGTTTATCTGCCCCACTCTTGATGCAATCTTGTTGCCGTTAACATATAGTGTCACGTCATCATCATCATGCCTCGCAACGAACTTACCGTCCGCCTCCAGAGGGACGGCATCAGTGGGAAGCACTATTGTCCGCGTAATGTTAAGAGTATTAACCTCCTTAGAATATCCCCCATAGCTTCCCGCAAGGACACGGAACCATCCAAAAAGATTCTGGCGAATATAACTCACCCTAGTTAAATAAGCCCTTGCCATATATCCCCTCGGTGTCCGGTTGTAAGCATAACCACTTAAAAGTAGGGTGGCTGGGCTGATGTCTTGGGCTTTCTCAGGATTGGCACCAACCCTGCGGAGATAGGGACTGGTGTAGTTATTTATCAGTAGCTCATAATCGTAACCTTTAAGGGTATTGTTCAGAATATACCCTAATATTATCTCGGCGTCATGCCGCAATTTGCTTTCATTGTAGATAGGCCCTGTAGCCCAATATGTGGCAGCTATGTCGAGAGGGCTCATTGAAGAGCTGACCAATGTTGTGTTTAATATACCCTTCTCTGTCCAAGTTGCAATAACATCAGCCGGCACAAGGTCAGCGAGAGGAGTCGTTCTCAGTAGCATAAGGGTACTCTCTGCAGTGTATTTGTCTTGGGTGCGGGAATAAGTGGTGTACACATTCACAGTCTGAGCCTGAATAGCCACTATACTACTAACGAAAAGTACAACTAACATTAAAGCAAGAACTGCATCTAACGTAAATATAAAACCTCCCCTCTTCATGGCTCATCCCACACCCAGAGTTTTACTATGAAGGGTTCAGCCTTTGGTATCAAGAGCCCCCCAATCCCTCCAAGATCAACGAACTCAACATAGCTCAGAGAGCCTTTGTAAAACCATAACTGGACTACCTTTTTTCCATTTTCTGCATCAAAAGGCGAGAACAAATCACTCCAAGGCATCACTACGAATCCATTATTGCCTGAGTAAACCCTGCGTAATTTAATACTGTCTCCCCGCTTTACCCACAACCCTGCGCCTACAATACCATCCGTACCCCATAAACCCAAGACCTTGGTAACATTCCCATCCTGGATAATAAAAATAGCATATCCCGTTTCATTTGGCACATTAATTTCCAAGAGAGAGTACGGTGGAATCGGTGATATCAATCTCCCACCAACTATCCTCTGAATGCCAGTACTCGATATGTTTCTCTTCTCTGAATATTCCTTGATACTAAGGAACGTTCTGCTCTCCGCAACCTCCACCCAGGGGGAGTCCTCCCTCGACTGAATGACCGCGTTCATGTCGGGATTGGCCGTGATATCGCTGCCGATTTTGACTATGACCTTGTAAAACGCCTGGGGTATGTCCGTAACTATGCCGGAGC
>JAADCY010000160.1 GCA_013154205.1 Thermoproteota archaeon
AGGACTAGGAGGCGGCGTAGGCTGGGGTAGACGTATTTGTCGGCGATGTAGAATACGCTCTTCAAGCTTATAGCACCATTATCTTCTCCTTAACCTTCTCGGGATGCTCAACTATGTCTGTCATATCCTCGACTATTTCCAGCGTCCCCAGGTATTCTCCTTTATCGTTCCTAACACCTACTATGAGTACCCGTATTATTCTTCCACCCATACGTGTCCAGAACTCCCTGCTGAGTAGCCCTTGTTTCTTCAGCATTTCCACGTTCTTCATAACGTATTTTTCGAGGCGTGGCGGGTGGCAGTAGCCTATCCTTCTACCGATGATCGTCTTGCTCCTCGGGAATCCCTTGGCTAGTTTGCTCATGGTGAAGAATCTCACTCTATCATTGTTGTCGGCGTAGGTCATTTCTAGGGGGAGGTGTTTGAATATGTTTATGATCTCTTCTCTCTTTAGGAATCCTGTCTCAAGATCTATATCGTCGGGCCTCACAACCCTGTAGTTGTCCGGCTTTATCTCTCCCACGGCCTTCCTGATCTCCGGGGGTAGTTTCTCGAGCTTATCCCTTGGTATCTCGCCGGAGATCATATAGGGGTAGACGGGCTTCTCTCTAGGCACCCATTCCTTCTCCAGAGCTACTATGTAGCCGAATTCCTTGGCCAGCTCATGTATAGTGGCCCATTCTCCCTCGCTTAGAAGCGTCCATGCCGCTGGGTAGAGTATCTTGTTCTCTCTGAACCCTATATCGGCTATATCCATAGCTATTCTGGCCAGTCTGTCGGCTAGTTTATCCATTTCTTCGGGCGTGGATGGTTTTTCTCCGAGTATCCTCCTTATCTCAACGATAACCTGGTCCTCGCGTCCCCATAGAACTCTCGGTACTGCGTCGATACCGCGTTTCTCGAGATAGGGGAATAGGAGCATCTGGTTCTTCCTATAGTGTCTCCTGATCATGTCTTTGAGCTTGACGAGTATTTTGATGGCCATGTCTAGATGGCGTTTCTTATCCCCGGGGTTCTCCGTGTTCTTAATTGCTGAGGCGTAGAGCGATAGTGCTTCAGCCATCTTCATGATCACCATGTTCTCCCTTATGAGTAGGTCTAGTGGGTGGCCTTCGGGGACGCCCTCGATCTCCTGGTCTTTAAGGTATTCTCTGAACATGTCTACGTGGATATCGCATACTTTGAGTATGTCTTCGGGCTTGACTCCTTCTCTTATGAGCTGCTGCTCGATCACTGCGATTTCGAAGGGGCTTATCTCCCTTAGTATTGGGCCGTATTTCTTCTTGAGCTTGTCGGGGTCTGCGCCCATGGTTATTTCTTTGAGTATTTGTTTTACTAGGTTGATCTTTTCTTCCCTGGTCATAGTTGACATGTGTCAACACCATTTATAGAGATTAGGTATAACCCCTATTAAACATAGCCCATAAAGAATAAGGCTAGAAGAGCCGGGCTTCCCCGGGGACCGGTAGCTCCCGCCGCGCGTTCTCCAAGAGCTCCAAGTAGTATTCACGATCATATGATCCGCTATACTCTCTCGTAGGTATAAGCCTCCTCCCGGGCCCCACGATATACGCTGCCTCAAGAGCCTGTCCAACCATGAGCATGGCTAAACTACCCGATTGGGTCGAGGGCTTCCTGGACGGCTTTGATATCCTACGTCTTATCACTAGCTTCCATGGCTCCACGTCACCTCTCCTTATCTTCTCACTGTACTCATCGATTACCCCATGGGCTTCTCGGAGGAGTTCCTTGAATGTTTCTGGATCGTCTGCTCTGCTCAGGGTCTTTATGGCTTCTTCCTGTGCTTCCCTGACTATGGGTGGTGTGTCTTTGCGGGCCGCCATTACACCTTTGATCTTAACTCCTCCGCTCCTTAGAGCGCCGTAGTACCTGTTAGCCGCGCCTAAGCCTTTCTTCGTCGCTGGTATGTATAGCCATTTATAGTCTGCTTCCACCTTGGCCTTGAACCCCGTCGCCCCGACTATGAGATCCCTTAGTTCCTCACATGTGATCTCTTCCGGGTGCTTAATGAACAAACTATCTACGAGTACGTGTATGACGCTGCAATCCCTCTCCTCCACTACTCTACGCGCCGTATCTATAATGTAACGGTCTAGACTAGCTACTGTCTCGTGAGCCATTATTGAGCCGAACATGCTTTTCCGATAGCCTAGGTAGCCGAAGCTCGCTACGAGTATCCATTTGATCGATGATTGTTTCTCATCGAGAACAGCCTTCATGAATGGATCGCTTGTCTCCATTAATTTATTCTTCAGCTCCTCCCTCAGGTTCACAAGTCTCTCTAGGACTTGGGATACTATTCCGCGGCGCTCGAAGCATATCCTGTGACCCGTACCCGGAAGTCTTACTGCATCATGGCATGAAGGATCATCGACTGTCTCGCCGCTAATATTGTACTTCGCTATTATGCTGGGGTAGAGGCTGTTGAAATCTATCTGGCATATCCCCCAGTAGAGCCCGGGCCGTGGAGAATAGACGGCTCCCCCGCGATCGTATCTTAGGAGTTCGCGCAGCGGTCTCCAAGGCTCAACTCTTCCATGCCCTGGTACTGCCAAGTACTTCTTTCTCCGGGCCTCCAGGGCCTCAATAGTCGTTAGTACCTTGCCTATACTGGCTCCGCTGAGCATTCTGAGGGGTGTGTAGCTCAGCCTGCTCCACATGATCAGCCCGTGTATCCCTGTGAAGGCTGTGGATCTATCTATCCTAACCCATGATATCCTGGAGGGATCATATCCTCTGGAGACAAGGGAAGCGAGAGTGGACTGGGAAGCTATTAGTACGTCGTAGTGTTTACCGCTCAGATACACGGGTAGTTCTTCCACGGCTACCCTGTCTTCTCCCCAGTCTCCCCTTATGATTACGTGGGAGGCGAACTCTAGGCCTGGAACCTCTATTTCCCCATAAACCTCTATTATCTCGGCCCACGTGAAGGGAGAATTGGACTCATCATCGATGATCCTAGCCCTCCTATCCTCGAGGTCTATGAGGCTGGACGGCTTGGCTCCAAGCCTCCACAAGGTCTCGATCAAGGGGTCCGGCACAGTGTTTACGGGCTCACCGGCCCCGAGCCTGGGGGCTTGGGAGAGCATCTTCTTCAATACATAATAGTCGCTTGTCTCGAAAACAACTATGTCGGCGCCCCTACGGTAATAGGGGGGTTCGAGCCATTCTTCAACCCATGCTTTCCTAACATACCTAGAGCTCATGAGGTCTCGGGCGAGGCTCTCCGCTGGGACCCATGGCTTTATGTATCCGCGGAACCCGGGGTCAACCCTATGATGTATTATCCTGTCTCCGGTCTTCATGACTAGGTCTAAGCCGCCCCCGTGGAGGGGGATTGCGTCGAGCAGCCAGCCCCGGGGCAAAGCCTTATTTCCTCATATATATAGTTGATCAATCCATCTATTATCGTTTTTCATCAACCATGTTAAAACACCTCGTCGCAAAAGCTCTGCGGAGCATGTGGAGAACTATGACCTCGAAGGGATCAGGGGGCGGGGATACGTGGAGATAAGCAGTAATAGTCTCCTCAATACCCTCCAAGAGGCTCTCGAGATACTCTGCCTCCCCGCGGGGCAAGTACCTGATCGTCCTCCTGATCCTCTCTAACTCCCTATAGACAGCCATTCTGTAAGACGGCGTTGTACGCCCCACGGCCCCCACCCCTCGAGAAGCTCTAATGGGAAAGAAGAGACGAGTCCTTCACGTGGCCCAGGATATTTTCTCAGAACCAGATAGCCCCTATCACCCCTCCTCCTAAGCTCCGCTATCACGTGGACGCTGTGGCTATGGTATTTCCCGCCCTCCGCTATTCTTCCGAGCCTGCTCCTAGTGTTAAACAATACGATCCTGAGCCCCCGGGTTAGCCTGCGGAGAACACCGACTATCCGGGCGGCTTCACGGTAGCCGCCTAGGCTCTGGGGTATGAAGGTGAACGGGTACTTGACCACGAGCGTCCCATATGCATCCTCTAGAGTCTCGAGAACACCTATCAAGTCGTTGATGCGGAAAGCCCTTGAAACCATAATGTTATCTATACTTCCCCCGAGCCTCCTGGCTAGCCTGGAGACTAGATAGGGGTCTAGGCCGCCGAAATCAGTATTGATCACGAGGTACACGGTGTCGTATCTGCTCCTATAAGCCACGGTGTAATGCATCACCAGATCTACTAGTTTCTCATCACCGTAGAACTCGACCATCCAGTGCCTCGGCACAGGCCCTAAAGCGTCATCGATGATACTGATCCCTGTAATCACCGCTTATCCCTCAATAATCATTAAAACACTATAATAGGAGGGGAGAACACCGAAACTATTACAAAATCATTAAAAACAGTTAGTGCTAGATTATAGAAAAACTAATAAAAATGAATTATTTATACTAAAAAAAGTAAATATGAAGTAAGAAATATTAAAAAGATCATAATACATTATAAGATTAGTGATAGAAATGAGCTTTACAACAAACCGTGATAATCGTGATAAGAAACGGGTAGAAAGAACTAAAAAACCACCATATGAAGAATACCGAAAAGAGAAAGAGCTAGAAGAACTAGAAGAACTAATAAAGGAAATCATAAAAGATTATATGAAAGAAAACATAAAACGTATTATGGAACAAGAACGTTTGAATAAAATTAATATAAAAATTCATATCATTCAAAATGGTAAGACCGATAAAGAAAGTATTAATATACATATTACAGTATTACGTAATCATCAGGGAATACATGTTGAAGTAAAATTAGAATCGAGTGGGACAAAACCGTTTAAATTAGTATATCCCTTAAAATACTACTATATATTAATAATAGTGATAGTGCTACTTTTGATCTTGCTACTATTACTAGCCAAAAATTATGTTGAAATATTGAGTAAGACATCTCTAATAACAAGTCTAGAGAGAAATAAAATTAATAAGATTATTAATGGAAAAATCAGAAAAGTGAGTACAATTATTAAACTTAGAGATAAAACAGAAACAAAAATTGAGATTATACAAGATTATAAGGAAAATACCTTAGAAATAGAGACAAATTGCTATCCTATAGATCAGAGCAAACCAACATACTTTGGTCAGGGAGGAACAGGGAGAAACAATAACGAAGATAAATGTATTACAATAGATCTAATAAAACTAATCGTATGCTTCATTTAAATATTATTTTTCAATACTGCCTATTTCCATTATTGTATCAACTTAGTTTTTTAACTCAAATATCTTATGTTCTCTCTCTCTACACAGTATGTGTACTGCCAACCATATATGCTACCGAGTAAGTTATAATATTCATTACTGGACTAATATTCCTGTACTATAATAAAATAAATATTATTATAAGATACCTGTCAGTCATGACATGAAAAGATACTGAGTTGATTGAAATAAGGGTTTCCGGATTACTCTTAGGTATCACTTCGCTATCACAGTCCTAGCAGTATTATACCTAGTACTGTACTAAGAAACATATTTGTACTTGTAGACTCTACTGACATACATGTTCAATATTCTACTCATAACACTCTAGTAGATAATTAGATACAATAGTCCTAAGCTACGTCAAGTACCGTGACACATTAAAAGGAAATGTCTCACCAAGATAGATACTAGCACTAGCAATCCTATGGCCAACAATCACATGGCTACAACTAACATAAGTAGAAAGCTGGACACAACAACCCATACAATACGCACTAGCAATATGGGCAACAATAACAATACTGGAAATAATAATCCATAGCATATGTTATAGAATATTTATAAATAAATAGATCCAGAATCATAAAATGTTTAAAAGAGTAATGTTTATTTTTATTCAAAACCGGCTATACTTATTTGAAATATTTAATTGCTTTTACAAATAATTGTTTTTTACTATGTTGTGAACTTTTATATGTTTCAGACGTGATCTAAGGATGATAATTAAGGTGTTATCTCGAAATGAATAGGGACAAGATCTTGCCGGTAGGGTTCTTTATTTCCGGATTTAGATCTTTGGCTAAAATATATCTTCCATTGAATAATTTTGTTGTTCTTGTAGGTCCTAATGATAGTGGTAAAACATCTTTTATAGAAGCATTAAATCTTTTTCAGACACTAGTCGTTGAAGGAAAAAGTAAAACAAAGCTTAGGTCAGGATATTTTAGTAGAATAAAGTTATTCAACAAAAAAGACGAAGACTATCATCCTGTAATTAAATTAATCATGTATTTCGATAAAGAACGTTTGAGGATGTTTAATAATCCTAAAGGCATACTTGATTATTTTTCAAATAATAAATCACAGAATAGGGAGCTAATAGGAATTGGTGTTATTATTAAAAGTAAAGTTCCTTACTCCGAGCTTATTAATTATGATTTTTCGGAACCCGTCGGAATAAGTGTAAAAAAGTGTATTTCAATAGCTGAATTATATCCTGAGAACAATGAGATCAATAAAGACAGCATAAAAACTAGTGA
>JAADCY010000123.1 GCA_013154205.1 Thermoproteota archaeon
GGGCTTGTAGGGGGCTATGTAATCAATTTGAGGAAGAGACGTGTAGACCCCGATTTCTATCTAAATGCTATACCTGGGTTAGCGGATGCGTTAACTAAGCTCACGGGGTTTGTGTTTTTGGATACGAAGCATGGTCCTAGATATGTAAGTTTCACAACGCCGCTCATGGCGACGAGGGTAGACGTAATCAAGCGAGGTGTTAGATACGACCCGAGCTATAAGGGTACTGCATATCGTGAGGAAAGTGATTTTCAGTATCAGGTTAGAAAGCTGGGTTATCGGATAGTGTACGAGCCTAGGTTTCGAGTATTGCACCTATGCTTAGAGGAAGGAGGAAATAGATCTACTGACAATGCTGCAGCACGTTTTTACTGGAAGGCTCGAAACAATACGTACTACATCCGGAAACATGGTCTAGGAGTAGCAAGGCTTTTACTGAGCACATCCATAATAGCGGCCTATGCATTGCTTCACGGAGTTGCCTCGATTAAAGCTGTAGCTAAAGGATTGAAAAATGGTACCCATCTTTCCAAGTCTAGACAATATGTCTAGACAAACGACTAGAGAAGTTAGGGTCATTGCTGAGAACGTTGCTATAGGAGTGATAATGCAGAGGCTAGGAGAGTGCCGATATGCAAACCGGTATGTATGGCACCTTAAGGCTGCACTAACCCAGCAGCATGCTTCGCTTGAGCAGAAGTATCGTGATGCTGCTGTATCCGTTGGTGATAAGCTTCTAGTGCTTGAATTCAAGGCTCCGGAATGCAATGTTGATGGAGAGAAGATCTATAAAGGAATAGATATGAGTAAGCTGGAGAAGATCGCGAATATCGTCGGTGAGAGAAACGTTCTCTTAGCGCTAATCCACGCTTACCTAGCGCCGAAATACGTAGCTAGCGTAGCATCAGTTGGGCAATCATCGTATTTCTATCTCTGGCTAGCTGTGCCAGGGACAACCGCGTTTGTGCCTCTAGACGAGCTTCCAGCTCATCTCAAAACAGGTACCATCAAGCTGAAAGTGTTGAACAGTATACCTCCGGTAAATATTAGCTATGTCAATACGCTCATACCTACATGCGCTAAACCATCACTTCAGAACCCCGAGCCGAAATGCGCAAGCTGCGGAGGTCTATACTTTGCACCATCATCACTTCGAACACCTATACTCGAGTTAGAGAACAGCGTCAGGGTAAGGTCATATACCTTCGCAGCGCTAATGAAACTATTCACGGAATGCCAGATTGGGTGCCCAATAACGTCAGAAATCATCAGTGAGCTACCGGAGTTAGCGGAATTAGGAGGACTTGAACCAATGTCTACATACCTACTAGTATTAGCTAAGGGTGTTCCATACCTAACACCATTAACAAAGATAAGGTTTTGGATAGAATGAGGGACACAATAGTTATCCAAGTCTCTCCTTATCCGCCGGAGCCAGGCGCAGATTATCACGAGCAGCTAGCGCACCAACTATCAAGAGAACTCAAAGCACCAGTGATAGTGTTAGCAGGGCTAAACCACCTAAAGCTTCATGAGGCAATAAAACAGTACGGAGTAATTGAGATCCATGATAGAGTAATTGTTTACCGCGCGTTCTGGGCACCAAGAATAGCCGAATGTAAGAACCCTATAACGATAGTAAGATACCTCATAGCTTCACTCAAGGCTTTAGCACAGGTCGTAAGAACAGCTAAGAAATACGCTAAGAAGGTCATTGCACACTTTCACTATGGACCAACTACATGGCCTGGAGCACTTCTCGGAGAGCACTACCCACTAGGAATGATCTTGGCAAGAGCCCTGAAAGCAAGAGTATTCTGGACAATCCATGCCTTCCTTACACCGCATCAGCTCCTTCAAGAGTCAAGAGAGCGAAGACTAAGCACTCTACTAGCTCTACCACTAATAGCGTATTATCTAACCATAGCGAGAATAGCTGCGACAGCATGTCACAAAATCATAGCATTGGTAGACAACCCTAGCGCGCCAATAACCACTATCCTATCAAGACTACTGGGTAAAAGGGTATTAGAAGAGGTACACCCACCGTTTAAACCATTAGCAAAGCCCTCGATCAACCATAGGAGAGACAAAGTACTCATGATCTGCATAGGCTACATAAGGAAGGAAAAAGGATACCACAAACTATTACAATGGCTAGCAAATCTCAAGATTAAAGACCCTTCAATCTACAGAAGACTCAAAGTCATCATAGCTGGAACTATCGATAGAAAGAAAAGAGAAGACATAGAGTACCTAAGGAATCTGATATCTATAAAGAACCAACATAAATTAACCAACGTTGAATTCATAATTAAGAATCTAAGCAAAGAAGAGTTCCATTACCTACTACTCAAAGGCGATATCATATGGTGCGCCTACACAAAGAAATACGGTCCTAGCGGCATACTCGCATGGGCAAGAGCCTTTAGCAAGTATGCTATAATAATAGGTTCAGAATGGAGTTCCAGAGACCATAGTTATCGGACTTTAGAATCTACTTCTTTTTCAGAACATACCAGAAACCTGATACGTATCTATAACGACACCTAGAGAAGCAAGGCAATGTGCTAACATTAGTATTCCATACACCCAAGAGGTAGCAAGAGTTACAAGCTAAGTGTAATGCTAAGAGTACGCTTTAAAACAACGTTGCAGTGAAACATGCAAGGTCGTGTAGGCGCCACTAGCCAGTTAGCTATGATGCTAGTGCTGTATGGATTATCTGTAGTAATGGTATTAGCTTTAACTAGAGCTACAATGCCGCAGCTCTATGTGGTTGCTATTACAATGCTTTCACTAGTATTAGGATTTGCACTGCTGCGTAGGAGTAAGCTCTGGTTCCTATGCTCATTGGTAATAGCTTACTTGGTAATTAGCTTGTCATGGTCTTTAGCATACGGTTTCTCTACTTTGCCTCGTGACGATGTCTATCACTACTACCCATTTACTAAGTACGTATATGTTACAGGGCACTTTACGTATGCAGGCAAGGAGAAACTATTGGAGAGAATATTCTTTGATATAATAGTCCCTTGGCCCGCTTGGCATATTCTAGTAGTTTCAATATCGAAAATCATGGGATTAAACTTATTCTATTCTTATCAAGTATCTCAAATGCTCACCACTTCGTTGCTAACAATATTGGTCCCAATTGCTTTAGTTAGATGCTTAGCTAGGGATCTAAATAATGATTACTCTAGGATTGCTTACCTTATTGCATCGATACTTCCATTTGTGAGCTTTGTTGTGTTCTCAAATACAAATCCAGTTAGCAGGTCTTTTGCGATAGCATTGTATCTACTGATTTTATACTTGTTGGTTAAGTCAATAGCTGGATCTCTAGTTCCTTCAGCAGTAGCTATGTTTATAGTACTGCTCTGTGTAGATTTTACACATCCCTACTGGTGTTTAGCGCTTCCAACGATGCTATTACTCTCATGTATGCTAATGATGCTGGTAGTCAAGTTAATGCGTTGCTACAGATCTAACTATGTATATTTACTAGGTAGGAAATTAGCTATATTGTCGTTCGTTACATTAGCTTCTTCAGTAGTATGGATCTTGTACTTCACATGGGGCGCTAGAGCTAGTCTCATAAATGCTATTGAGAGGCTCGCTGAAATGAGGTGGAGCAATATACTAGGGCTTAAGATTGCTGAACCTTGGCTTAAGACGGAAGCCGTGCAGGCGATGTTCTTCAAGGTTTACCCACTTGAACATGTAGTCTATTGGATGGTGTGGATAACAGACCTAATACCTATTGCGTTAGCTCTCGCAGGCTTCATAATAATGGTTCTATCTATGATTAAAGGTCGTAGGGTTGGAATAAGATGCTTTTCTGTATTAGCACTACTATTATCATCTCTAGTAATCGCTATTCTTACTGGCGCATCTAGTAGCGGATTAGTAACTAGATATGCGATTCCGCTAGTATACATCGCAATGATGCTCTTTTTGATCGCTCTAGCTCCGGAAATGAGACGTACTTCAGCATTAAGATCACTGTTCCGTAAAAGATGTGTCATTTGGGTACTCGCGATAGCTATCCTAAGTCTATATGTTATAACTGCTGCGCTCAGCCTTGGAACCCGCACGTATCAAGCCTCATTCATATGGTCTGGAAGCATAACGCTTGAAGACAAGGGTATGCATGCAGCGTTTGTGCAACCGCTAATGTCGTTCTGTAATAGGTACTGCATATATCAACAATTCAGCTATCTCCTATGCGATGATAGCATAGTAAGGGTATTCTTACCCCTCAACGTATTCATGAACTTCACACTAAAGACAGCGTCTCTTTACGGTGGCGCAATGTCGCCTATCTCATTCACTATGTTAGCAAACCATAACATAAGTAATGCGCTCATTCTATCCGTACGAAATTTCAAACCCTTGTATTGGGACTTAAGAAGCTTAACCTGGCTCCATATAGATATAGTTAAGCTATTCGAGAAATCCAAAGAGATAATACGCATAGACGGAGATATGCTTTATAACAATGGTAGAGATAAGGTTTTATTCATACCTTAGCACATCTTCAATGAATAACTGTCGTGATGACCTATGAAGGATGCTCGTAAGGCTCTCTTAGCTATTTTAGCTGCCTGTGTGTGTGTCAGTGCTATTTGTATTGATGCAACCGCTGCTTCCTCTGCATTATCTGCATGGAGATGAGAGGTACTATATTGGTCGTGCTCTGCAGGATATTGAGTTCTATATAGGTGTGAGACCCGCTAAAGATGTGTGGTTTAGTGCTGGTAATCATCCGTTTAGTGCTGAGACAATCATTGGTTTGTCGATAGTTTTGCAGGGAGAGTTTAGGAAGGCTCCTCAGAATCCGTGGAGGACTCATGTGGATAGGGGTCTATTGGTTGCTGCTAGGAGGAGTGCGTTGCTTGTTGGTCTCGTGGGGTTGGGTGCGCTGCTGTTCTTAGCTATCTATCTAGACCCTTGGCTTGCACCTATACCCATTCTATACCTCTTAGCGTCTCCGGGCTTCGTAGACTTCTCTATGAGGTGCATGCTCGATATCTATCTAGCTTCGTTCACTACACTGACTCTGGTATGCATATCGCTTTACGTGCTTACGGGGTCTCGCAAGTGGTTGCTGGCGTCGGGAGTCTTTGAGGGGCTTGCTCTAGGGTCTAAAACTGGCTGGGATCCGTTAGTAGCGTTTCTTGTGTGTAGCATTGCTATACTTGTTACGGAGACGAGGTTCAAGGCTTTTATCAAGAGGTGGATTCTATACACGATACTCGCGTTCGTGTCATTTGGCTCTACGAGCACGGTCATCCTGCTGAGGCTCCAGCAACATATAAACTCCGTACTCAGGTACCACGCTACGCGAATAGAGCTAGCCAATATGCTCACTAACCAGCCCTTGATAGGCACAAGTGTTAGGGAGCTAGCTAGAGGCTACAGCATCTTTGCCTACCAGCATCCCATATGCATGCTGATAACGAGCGTCAGCATACTAGCTTTCATAGGGTTCCTAGTATATGCCGCAGTTAAACACAGGTCTCTTCCGAGCAAGAGCTTTGGTAAGGCGAGCAACGATAGGTTGCTAAAGGTGGTGCTTCTCGCAGTAGCCTTCATGGCGCTGACGCTGCTCCTCACCTCAATGACGTTCGAGTACGGTCGTAACTACGCTAGGCTAACGCTCTACGAGTGCCTCGTAACGGTTCTCTGCCTAGCATACCTGCTGAGAGGTAGGAGCACGCTAGTGAAGCTATCCTCAATATCTATAGTGTCAGCGCTCCTAGCTCTAGCGCTACACTCCTACTGGTGCAACGTGTTCGGCACGTGCTACTATAGCGGCAAGGGCTTCTTCTTCAGGAGCGGATGGGCACTCGCCGCACCGTGGCTCTGGATGGGTGGCAGAGAACCACTAAGCTACCTGATTCCTCCCGCCAAGCTCGTAAACCTAATTCCTTGGACCAGCTGGCTCCTACTCCTATCAGCGCTAGCATCACTAGCGCTCCTCGCAATCATTGGAGCAACAATAGGCATCCAACGCATACCCATAGCTATCCAAAGCACTACAAACATACTCAGAAACATTCATGCGCAGCTACGCAGCCTCTCAGCGAGAGCCTCCAAGAAAGTTATAGCAATTCGTAGACCGAGACCCACAACCAGAACAGAAGAAACCATCGAAACCAAAGCACCGGAAGCCTCAGAGAAAGCTGAAGAGACTGAAGCACATGGCGAGACCCCGCAGCCTAGCCTAAGCGACATAGCTAGCACTCTCCTCGAAGAGCTAGGTGAAGCACCTACAGACGACGCAATAGCTAGAGCATTCATCAAGATAGCGGGAGCCTATGAAAAGCTCAAAGGATTAAAGAACTTAACGCTACGCGAAGCACTCACAATGCTAGCTAAGGAACAAGGCCTAGACGTCAATGAAGTTCTA
>JAADCY010000006.1 GCA_013154205.1 Thermoproteota archaeon
ATATGTTCGCAATATCAGGAGGACTAGTACTAACACACAACTCAACTATCCATGCCGAGACTCTTGATTACGCTATTAAGAGGCTGACGAGTCCGCCGATGAATATTCCGCCAACATATATGAGGCTTATGAATATATTCATACATCTACGCCGTGTGATCACACGTATTGAGAAAGGTGTCGTCAAGGTACAGAGAAGAGTGACCGTTATACAAGAAGTGGAGGACTTCAACCGCTACATAACGATCGCACAGTGGGATCCCAAGAAAGACGCCTTCAGGATCGACATGGAGAAAAGCATACATCTCAGAGATATAGCTATGAAGAGCGGACTAGAACTAGAAGACATAATCGACGAGATCTACAGGAAAGCCACCATACTCAACTGGATGCTCTACAAGGGAGTCACCAACGTATGGGATGTATCAAGAATAATCTTCAACTACTACTACGACCCAGCAGCAGTCTACAAGCGCGCTGTAGAAGAGCTCAAGGAGACAGGAACAGAAGCAGAAGTACTGTCAATGGCTCCAGAAACAGAGGCCGCAGAAACGGCAGAGCTAGTCTCAGGCACTAAAGAAGTAGGCGAAGCTACGAAGGAATTATTCGAGAGAACAAGAGAGCTTGGAATGTAACTATAACCCCCTATTTTGTCTCTCTATCTTCTTCATATATTGTATCTTTTGAAACCACACATTGATCTGGTTATGGATTCTAAAAATGAAATTCTTTAAATAATGAGCATTTATACACTTAATATTATTTAAAACAAGTATTACCTGAGTAATAGCGTTGATGATGACTCATAGATGTCTACTTTGAACTCATCGACATCATCTCCATGATTGATGCATCTCGTCTCTTTTGCTACTGCACGACGACCAAAGAGATCGGCAAAGAACCTCTCCAGTATCCCTCTCGTAATATATCCCGTGAAATCAATTATATGGAGGTCACGGGCAGCAATGCACTCCATATTATTCTTTATCCTTATCGTATACCTCATCATCGGCAACACTTCGATTATATCCATTATACCAAATCCTAGCGATTCATAAATGTCTTTCAACAGGTTTAAGGCTACCTTATATTCTTCAATGCCCTCGCCAACCTCCATCTCTATCTTTGATATACACTCGTACAACTGCTTTCCTATACCATGACCTATTGTTCTCAACGCATTCCTCGTCCCTAGATCAGCGTATCCTCCCTGCTTGATAAAAACATCTATAATGCTACGTATCATGTTGCGCGTAACTATGACTGCAGGTTGATCAATGAGCTTTATAGAGTTATACTTGATGAACAAGAACCCGGTCTGAGGAAGAAACTTCCTTATCCCGAGAACGACGTCTAGCTTCTTGAGCTGTTTCTCCACTTCTTCGAGGCAGGCTTCACCACAATTACGCATCAGGATCGAGACGAAACCTTCTCCACCACTAGGTATTTCAGGAACATTAACCTTCGCTATATCAACTCCTCGCTCGGCAAGCACGTTCAGTATCTTGGCAAGAACTCCTGGCCGATCCTTTACACGGAGGACCATTGCCGAATACGAGTATTTTCCCAGCTCATATATGGTATCAATATAGAGATCGGGCATTTTGCCAGCTGGTTTTTCTCTAACACGTACAAATCTCAGTATCAACCGAGATCCACCATTTCGTTTATCATCTTATAGTAAATTACCAAAACTTCTAACCACTATTAATTACATAATGTATCTATTGTGGCTATCAAATATAAATGATAGTCAAATACTAAGCAGCGAGGATAAGACCGAAATATAAATATTCCACTATATATGACTAGCCCTACTTCTTACGCTCAATAACATATACCTCGCACGGTGTATCGAGATCGAGCATTGTTAGAAGTATATCAGCATCGTTTTCCACGGCTTTTTTGAGATCCTCTGTTCTGCATTTTGTGAATAATCCTTTCTTTTTAACATAGATCTTAATCTTCAGGACACCTCTGCTTATCTCGATCTTGAGGTCGAGGAACTTACATCCGTAATAACCGGCTAGATCAGACACGTCTTCCTTCATTTTATCCATGAACTCCTTAATGCGCCTCGTGAACTCCAGGATGATAGGCTGTCCTTCTTTTTCTTCTTTTGGTATCGGTACAGGCCTTACTTCGGGCACAGCCTTGACTTCGATGGGCCCGCTACGTTTCCTCGAACCCTTTTCTAGGAGTGAAGGCCTTATACTTGCCTCTCTTGTTCTATCCTCCGAAACCATAGGTTGTACTTCATATAGCTTGAAAGTTATAGGGGAGATCTTAGAAGCTGCTATGAGGGTTGCGAGTGGCTTTAATCCAACCTGCCTAGTACCACTACTGGTATCAACCATTGCGGAGGAGACTATTTTGCCATGGCTCAAATAAATGATAAACCTCTTGCCATCTAGGGTTGTTGTGAGGAGAACTTCTTTATCTTCGGCGAGTTTAGGCAGATTCTTAAAGTCTTCGAACCCAAGCTTTATTTTCTTTATAAACTTGCTCCTCAGTAAGAGCTGGGCTTCAAATGTTATGTCGGAGAGGACGTTTAGCTTATCTGTCTCAATAGGCATGCCTGCAATAATCTCGTAGATTTCCTTTTCCTCGGCATTCTCCGCCAATGATAACCCTCCCCTACAAAACCCGGGCTAAAAACATTGTCTAAACATAACTATAAGATGTTAAACGCAGTCTTAGATTAATAATCTTGTTACATCCACTACGTTATTTGCTATGTTCTTGAAAACATTTATGTATTGTTCGTGAGGCTTATAATCGGGCGTGATTATGATCATTGCATCGACGTTTGGTCTCAATAGGGAAAGGAGTGTTCTGATGAGTGAATATACTGTCGTGAAACTACTAATATTGATTAGATCAGATAGATCCTCTATTATTAATAGAACACCTTTCGACTTTCTGATAATGCTCATTATAGAACGTATTAAGTAGATCCTCTCGAACGTAATGTTTCTCTCATGTACTTTAATATTGAAATAATATCTCGGCGGACGTGGTAGAGTTTCAGCTACTGGGTACGCTATATTAAATATATAGGCTTCAGGCGGTCCAACTACTTTTACGAAATCTTCACCTAGACTTGTCATCTCTTCTTTGACTTCTTCAAATGTCTCGTTAAAGTTGAAAAGAAGCATTGTTCTTAGAAGACTATATGGTTTCGAAATATAAATTACCGTGTTTATAGGGAATCCAGCGAGCCATATGGATCTTAAGATATCGTTAAATGCGTGTGATACCTTGGATATACTCTCCATAACAGGGATGTCATGTATAATCATATATATGGGAAGCATACCGGCTTCCTTAGCTATCCCTGGAACCTTGGACACTATTATCAATCCAATGAGATCGTCGAGAGAGTACTTTAGATAAACAATTATGAACATAGCAGCAACAGTTTCGACGAGAAATGATACAACATACGGATCAATAGTTCCATATATTTTTCTCGTGCTTGCTGTAGCGATTCCGTAGAATATGAATACTGCTAGCATATTCATGATCGTGAACATCCTGTAGAGGGAGGCAAATCTAAGGCCACGATACGGATCATTCGCTATCTTATATTTTATAGACAAAATGCCTGATAATACAAGAAAAAATATTGTTAGGATGGCAATGAATACTATGTAATCATTGCTGATACCGGACATAAAAAATCTCAGAGATATAAAAAGTGCTAGGACAAGTATGATTCCCAAAACTATGAATCCTCGGAGAAGCCATATATTCCTAAACCTATACATCGGAAATCTTGGAGTCTCCTCTTGTCCCGATTTATAGGTTGAAGCCATAAGATACGATATTCTTGATAATATGGATGCATAGTGTAGTTGTACAATAATCGCTGTTATCGTTATAAATATGTCTATGACATATGATAAGTTCTCTTTAACTGGATAAATCAACGGTATTATTATCGTAACGATGTAGATAAACAAGAGTTTTTCCAAAGATATAATATCACACGAAACCTCTATATCGAGAACAGTCTTAGCATAGTTGTAAACACGTAGGAATAGTGTGATGAAAAGCATATAAACAATCATTGATATAAGGAGAAAATCAGGCGAAACAATTATCGTAGTACCTGAACTCGATAATACGAAGAGAACAGTTACTAGAATAATTAATATAAATAGGAATAAAGGTATGAAGAGGGCATGCCTTATAGATCTACGTATACAGGATGAAAACCTGTTGTTCAACTAGGTTATCCCTGTCTGAATGGGGTGAAATGTTCCGTCTCTATTGTACCTATTACCTCTATACCTGTTTCCGGTGATATCACAGCAATATACGATCTCCTGTCTACTCTACTTACTCTGCTCTTAACAGGTATTAGTCTCACATCAAGCTTAGGTGCCCCAGCATAGATCCATACATAGTCCATGACTATTAGGACGTCACACATGAATTCCTCGTTCGGAGGATTAACTACTTCGCTATACAATGGGAGCTCTGCTATCATAATCCCCATTATCTTCTGGCTATAGATTTTATCGTTAATATACGATAAAATCGTACGTACCTCGTCTCTCTTAAGATACATTGTTAGACTTGTCACTGTATCAAATATGATATTCTTTACCCCGTTCTCTTGGGCAATGTTAAATGCATCATCGATAAGGCTTATCACCATATCCTTACTGAGACCATAAGTTGGTATGGCTTCGAATAACATGAGTTTTTTCTCATTGATAAATTCTTCTAGTTTTTTGAATGCAGGGAAATTCTTATATCTCATGATAACTGATTCTTTCTTTTCCGTTAACGACACATACATTCCTTTTTCTCCTTGAAGCGCTCGGTTATAGAGGATCTGTAGTGCCAGTGTGGTCTTACCTGTGCCCGGATGACCTATTATATATGTTATACCTGGTCGTGGCAGGCCCCCTTCAATAATCTCGTCAAATCCTTTGATTCCTGTAGGTATTTTTTCAATTACACTCATAATAATCCCTCCATACATCCCATAAGCAAACTCCTTGTGCATAATATTTTTTCGCTCCATCTACATAACTAGTATGTATCTGAGACTAAATATTGATTTATTCCATAAAATCAAACGGCAACAGTATCCGATAAATATTCTCATACATTACAACGGTTTCAAAAAACATATTTATTATTCATTACTATTTAGACAATGTATATTTATCATGAACAATTAGTGATAAAAGCTCCAATATCTTGCTGGAAATATTTTGTGGAACAAGAAATTCTATGAACACACGTGAAGACCCAATTATACAAAAATAGTTTAGTATACTTCTAATAAACCTGTAGACTGTCGTAGTACCTGATTTCTCGATTACACTCTCTTTACCCACTAGACAAAATACTATTCTTAAAGTTGGAGCTGAAAGCCTGACATCCCGTATTACATGGCTTATCTGCATAAATTGAGGCGAGCTTATGTAGAATATCTTCTTATTTGTTGACATGGGCAGTTTCTGAAGGGCAACCATTTGGCTTCTCAGATAAATTATAACAGCTGTATTATTATTCTCTACAGCTTTGATAAACTTCACACACTCTGATTTAAGATCATATGGCACTATTATGATTACATCGTTTAATGGGTTTTTGAAAATATGTTTGATATAATCCTTTAGTTCGTCATTTGTCCTATAATAGATAGCCGCGATAAATGGTTGACGTCTATTGAATGCAAGTAGAACATCTCTTAGTTCAGTCTTCTGTTGTGATGAAAGTATTACCCCGGTATATGTCATATATGAAATGGTTAACGAATACATTAAGATCTTAATCATTATAATAAGTACTAGACAGTTCAGAATAGAATTAATAGATATATGATCCGTTACGACACTGAATATCCTCACTGCCTGAAAACCTATTGCTAGGTAGGTGTTTAGCAACGTCATGAATATTAAATATGTAGTATCTGCAAAGAAGTCTAATCTCTTGATCTTTTTCCAGAAACTACTTATGAGTCCATATATGTCGCCGTAAATTCTTTCTATTAGCCTTTTTAGATCGAGTTCTGACAATATTTTTCTTCCTAGGGTATATAGTAGGATTGTTTCGCCTAGAATAAATATGATATCTGTTATCGTGAATAAATAAACATAGCTACTTGATATATTTGTTAATATATCTGTTAATAAGTCCACAGATAATAAAATGCTCAGAGCTATGAGAATATAGCCTACATTAATATATAGCAATTCTGAGAATAGCTTGATTTTTGAAAGCATAATGTTCAGATCGTACATCTCTGTTATAGCAATATATATGAATATTGTCAAAACAAAATATGTGCTGAATTTGATTAATAAGTTTGGATATAAGAAATATGTTTGCCAGAACATATATATGGACATGGCTATTGATACTATGAACGCAACAT
>JAADCY010000100.1 GCA_013154205.1 Thermoproteota archaeon
TTTGTTTTCCAAATATGTACTGTCAAGACTTGTTTCCCATGATGATCAGGGCCTTATACTTATGATCTCCTATGGATTATTCATGGGTGTTCTCGCCAGCTATTTTGGCTTAACACCAGCACTGGGTGCTTTCATAGCTGGTTTATCAATATCTGCTGTTGAGCACAGCAAGCCAGTTATGGAGATGTTTAAGCCTGTCCGGGCCGTGTTTATAACGTTCTTTTTATTATCGATGGGTGTTAACATAGCCCTATCACCCATTAATTTAGAAACCCTGTTTGCAGGTGTGGCCGTAGGCGTCTTGGCTGCGCTAATACATTGTTTCTCAACACTTCTATCATGCATTATCGCTGGGAGAGGCGATAGAAGGGAGAGGATAGAAGCAGGTAGTTACTTGTCAACTGTTAGCGAGCTTGCCCTGGTAATAGCTTATTATTCCTATGTATATGGCGGGTCTGGGAGCATAGTCTTCGTGATCGCGTCTACAGCGATTATCATTGGGTCTATTATAGCGTCTTATCTTGTAGATAGGATAGAAAATGTAGAACAGTATGTAGCTAAGCTATGTCGAGTGTTTAGATGGAAGAAAAACTACTAAGTTATTTTATGGTAGCTCATCTTAGAACCTAACGTATTTCTCGCCAGGACTACCACATATCGGGCATTTCTCCGGTGGTTCTGGCCCAATATATGTGTGTCCACAGACCGGACAGACCCAGATATACCCGTTGATCGGTAGATCCTCTCCTTTCTCAAGATGCTCTAACGCTTTCTTATATAGTTCCCCATGTATTTTCTCAGCTTCAAGAGCCCATTTGAAGCTCTGCAGTGCTTGTCTGTCTCCCTGTAGTTCAGCGATCTTTATATAGACCGGGTACATCTCCTCTACTTCAAAGGTCTCGCCACGTATAGCTTGACCAAGATTCTTCTTTGTATCACCGGGCCCAAAGGCAGAGCCAGCGACAACCTTGAAGTCAGAGTCTAGCCCACTTAATCGTCTAGAATGATTCCTAGCGTGTACGTACTCTGCATAAGCTATTGCTCGGAATAATCTTGCAATGTTCTTATAGCCTTCACGCTCGGCTATCTCGGCATATATTAAGTAACGCATATGAGCCATAGATTCTCCGCCGAACGCGGACATTAAGGCATCCTGTGTCATAGGACGGGGACCAGGCATATAGGCAACACCAAGATAATATTATATGTAGTGAACGACTAAAAGACGTTCCAGCTGATATGATCTCATCGCTCTTCTATCTCTTGACCCTTCTAAAACATAAATCAGTATTATCTGTTCCGTTCAACTCGAAAATCACAACCTCATATATGATGATCATAAAAACACGCTAGATCCTTAGTGCGTGTTCAGCCCTCACACGGTTCGTCATTGCTTGAGCTCAGTTCCGAAGTCGTTCATCACTATTATTTCCCTAAGAACTATTAGTTGTTAAAACAGTATTTTACTAATCGGTGCATCTTGAAATGAGGCCAGCTATCCTGGTCATAGATATGATTCATGAATTCGTACATGGAAGACTAAAAAGTCCTGATGCTGAGAGTATAGTGCCCAATATTAAAAAGATATTGTCCAAAGCCAGAGAGGCCGGTATTCCGATCATATATCTGTGTGATAAGCATTACCCCTTTGACCATGAGCTCAAGATCTGGGGTGAACACGCACTATATGATTCACCGGAGAACAAGATAATCGACGAGCTCAAGCCAGGTGATAAAGACATAGTTCTGTATAAGAGAAACTATAGCGGCTTCAGAGACACTGGACTGCTTAATGTCCTTCACGATCTAGGCGTAGACACGGTCATACTTACAGGAATACATACACATATCTGTGTACTCCACACGGCATGGGATGCTTTCTACTACGGTTTCAATATCATCATTGTAAGAGATGTTGTAGCGGCCTTCAGCAGGGACGATCACGAATACGCATTGAAATATATGGAGAAAATATATGGCGCGAAAATACTGGGCTCTAAAGAGGTCATAGACTTACTAGAAGGAATACAGAAGAAGTGAAACCTAGTCGTAGATAGGTATAATGCCGACGAGACGGTTATCCTCGTAAATATATTTTAGCTTGACACCGAATGTTTTTTCGATACTCTTATTTCCAACAATACGTTCTAAATTCCCCTCATCTACTACACGACCATCCCTTAATAGAACGAAGTATTCCGCGGTGTTGACGGCAAAGACCGGGTCGTGTGTCGCAATAATGATTGTTGTTCTTCCAGAGTACTTCTTAATAATCCGGGAGATCTCTATTCTGGACAACATGTCTAGATGACTATCGGGCTCGTCGAGCAATAGGTATTTTGGATGTTTTATAAGAGCCATGCCGAGAACCACTTTGCGGAGCTCACCACTGCTCAGTTCATCTAGTCTTCGCTCAGATAAGTGTTCGATCCCTAGCTCCCTTAGAACAGCCTCTGCCTCACGTATATCTTCTTGTCTCTCGATCAATCCGCGATATAGGCTTGATCTAGATATAAGTAAGGCCTCAAATACCTTTAGCCCCATCATATCTGGGAGAGCTATTTCGCCCATATAGGAGATCAGCCTTGCGATCTCCCTGTTGCTCATCTCGGCTAACTCTTTGAAACCAATCAGTATTTTTCCACTATACTTTATCCTCCTGAACAGCATTTTCAATAAGGTTGTTTTGCCCGAGCCATTAGGGCCGAGCAACGCTGTTATCTTACCAGAGGGGATCTTGATCCTCAGATTCTCGAAGACCAGTTTATTCCTATAACCAGCACTTTTAACATCAACAACTATATCGCTCGGCTTCATCAAGCGCCACGACCCCTAAATCTCCTTATCATTATTGAGAGAAAGAACGGTGCTCCAAACAATGATACAATGGCTCCGGCAGGAACCTCTCCAACAGAGACTAAGAAGGGGCCAGCCAAGATAAGTCTAGAGAAATTATCGCTTAGAAGAAGAAGAAGGGCACCTACTATGCCTGCTATGACAGGTACCATTCTATTATCGCTGGTGCCCAGCAGTAGGCGTGCTATATGGGGTGAGACTAATCCTATGAATCCTATTAAGCCGCAACACGCAACAACAGAGGCGCCTATAACGCCTGATAGGAGGACAATTAGTAAACGTGCAACTCTGGGATTATATCCCTGCTGTGCGGCGTACTCGTCACCTATTAATAATGCGTTTAGAGGCTTGGCGGTGAATATGTAGAGTATGAAGGACAATATTGAGAGGAAGATAAGCAGGGGGATCCAGCCAGGATCCACTGCTACGAAACTACCTACAAGGGCATAGGCTATGAACGGGTTCTTGCTGGCGACAATGTATGATAAGAGAAGACTTGCTCCCGAAAACATAGAGTTAACACCTATACCGGCAAGGACATATGCTACGTCACTGCCCCCTACCGCTTCTGCGACCATTATAGTTATAATTAGAGCGGCTAGCCCGCCGATCCCGGCCACTATTGTTAGTAGGGCAAGGGCTGCTGTGGCCGATGAAACAAGGTAGAACAACATAACTGCGAAAACACCGCCACTACCGATTCCAAGGATGTAGTGGTCAACCAAGGGGTTACGTAGGCTGGATTGTAGGAGAGCTCCTGTTAGGCCTAGTATTAGCCCTACAAGTGAGGCGGCCATTATTCTGTTGAATCTATACTCATATATTATGCTTGAAGACCCATACCCCAAGTGGATGAATAAGAAGCCTAGAAGCACTAATGCTGACAAGAGCAGTAATAATATGGTTGAAAAAACAAGTATTTTCCTCTTGAATAACCTATAGATGCTCATACTCGATCACAGTCAATGCCTCTTGCTGATAAGATACCCTATAGCAATTCCTATTAGGATCACCGCTATAGATACACCAGCAATTAATCCGTATGGGGTTCTCTCCACAGTCTCTGTATGTGTTTTTACAATCGTTGTTGCAGATGCAAACTCTTTGGTCATAGTAGTCGTACTTGTCTTGGTCACAGTGTAAGATACAGTATTTGTTTTCACTACAGTCTTAGTTATCGGTGTAACCGTAGGTGCAGGGCCTAGGACATTAGCAATTCTCTGGGCCAGCATTAGTGCTGCTTTTCCTATTAGTGGACCAGGCCTTGAGAGCAGGTCTATATCTGTCTTGTTTAGAAACACCAGTTTAGCGTTAAGTTTAGTGAGACCATACTCTGTAAGCGTTTTATTATTGTAATAGGATGTGTCCAGTATTATTATCTGGGGTTTCCACGAGGCTAAAGTCTCTATATTAACGGCTTTCCATCCAACTGTGGTTGCAACATTAGTTACACCGATCTTCGATAATAGATCGTCGATAAATGTTGCTTTACCAGCAACCCAGATGCCCTCGTAAAAACCAACCACTACGACCGCACGGATAGACTTATATGGTGCTAAGAACTGCCTAGCAACGGTTATGTTGTTCTCAATATCCTGTATTACTTTCGAGACTTTCGTGCTCGATACATTAAATATCTGTGCGACGGTTGCTATATCTGTATAGATATCTTCTATTGATTTAGCCGCGCCGGCATGAAGATATACGACGGTGATGTTATAATCTTCAAAGAATTTCAGCAACTTATAGTGGGCACCAGCATCAGCTAATACCAGGTCAGGTTTGAGAGCGATTATTTTTTCAGTCTTGATAGCTGACCACCAATAACCGCCGACATCTGTGACGTTATGTGTTTTGCAATACTCTGAAATACCATAGTATGGATCCTTGTAGGAT
Organism: Thermoproteota archaeon; assembly: GCA_013154205.1. Lineage (GTDB taxonomy): Archaea > Thermoproteota > Thermoprotei_A > Sulfolobales > Desulfurococcaceae > JAADCY01. The sequence goes on from JAADCY010000100.1 coordinate 4,753, forward strand.
ATCGAGTCTACCCCGACTAGCTTGTTAAGAAGACCTAGAGATGCCATTATCTCTGTTATGCTTGGAGACAATGAGATCACGCGTTTCGGCATAGTTTTTATCACAACAACTCTGTTCAAAGCATCCTTAACGGTTACTGGATAACTATATGAAATATTCGATACGACGACCAAGGCTATGAGGAGTAGCGCTATCGGTAAATAGAAACTCTTCCTCATGAGGACCGCCTCCTTATTGAAAACAGTTTTGAATAAATATCATTGATCTTGTTTATAACGGTATCTGGAAGACCTCCGATCAATCTCAAGGCATCAAGTTCCAACGGATGGGGCTTTGCAACAACAATTATACATTCAGGCGGGCCTGGATACTCGTATTTCTTAATCTCCGATAATATGTCGGCATGTATGGTCTGTAGAGGTGTTCCAGCGCGTGAGAGCCCTACTCCTATTACGTCGGCAAGCATATTCTCTTCATCTAGCTCAAGAAGTATGTTTATGGCCTCCCTAATGGTCATTGCCTTGTTCTCTTCAAGCTTAAGATCGAGGAGGACGAGTGTATGGAGATTTCTTGATAGATTATCGTAGATAGTTTCTATTGTTGAGTATGGTTTGAAGGCCTCCGGGTATACGAGAGTCACGGTTTTTCCGAATCGATACATTTGTAGTCCTGTTGCCGAGGCCGCTACTGAGTAAATAGATATCCCATGTATTATCCTTATATCGACCTTCTTCTCGAGAGCCTCCAACCTTATTGCATCATGGGTTGTAGCAATAAATGGATCTCCGGGGACAAGTATCGCTATGTTCTTTGTTTTCGCTTCTTCAACTATCTTACTAATGGATCTACCCTCTAGGTCTCTCCTACGTGCGAGAACTAGTTCGGCGTTCGGATTTATACTACTTATTCTCTCGGGAGAGAAATCGTAGATTATGCTCGTATATGTATCTATGATGATCTTATCAACAGATCTAATAGCCTCGATAGCTTCCATGGTAAGATGCTTACTGCTAAGACCTAGGCCAATGAAATACAGTGTCATACCTATAACATCACCTTGTTCTATGTATTCATCCAACCTATTACTTAATAATCAACTATCACAATTCTATAACGCCGGCCGATAGTATCTTCAATGGTGAGAATATATGACTAGATTCAAGCTTGCAGCCTTTGACATTGACGGCACCCTGACTATTAGTCGGAACACAGTTATGCTTGATCTAGGGGCTCTGAAAGCCCTTAGAATCTTGGAGGAGAACGGTGTACATGTTGTGCTAGTTTCTAGTAATATGATCCCTGCCGTGGCAGCCTTGAAGAAATACATAGGGTTATCCGGTCCCGCGATAGGGGAGACCGGATGCATTGTTTATTGGGGAGGCAATAATTTCGAAATATTAACAAAATATTCAGCTAAGAAGATCTATGAGGAGGTTCTGGAGAAGTACTCCCTCTACGTCTATGGATCATGGCAGAATAGGTTTAGATCATATGATTATGCACTTAAAATCAAGCCTGAACATAGGGATAAAGCGGAAGAAATCGTTGAGTCGATAAAGGATTTCGCCGAAAGGCATGATCCTAATATCAAGGTAGGGTTTAGCGGGT
>JAADCY010000087.1 GCA_013154205.1 Thermoproteota archaeon
AACCATCAATAGTAGCCATAGCACCAAGCATAGCGAACGCAGTAGCACACGCACTAGGCGGCGGAGTAAAAGTAGGCAAAGACGTGAACAAAATACCACTAACACCGGACTACGTCTACAGCATCATAAAGAAGCACAAACTCCTCAAGAAATAAACCGTATTCTTTAATCCAAAATTCCTTTTTATCTCTCTATTCCTTTACACCATACACTAAACATGAAAAAGAATGGGAAGATCGTAAAGTAATAATTCTTCACTAGCTCAGTATAAATGCGATTTAGCAGTTCTGTTCAAAAATGGATATTATCATATTGTTTTAATAGGGGAATTAAAGAATGAGAATCATTAAAGTCACTAGAAAAAGACAGATAACGCTACCGAAAGATGTCTGCGAAAAAACAGGAATCAACGAGGGAGACTACGTTAGAGTCTACGTTGATGAAAATAATAGAATCATTATAGAGAAAGCACTTAGCTTAGATAGGTTGGCAGGTTCTCTTAACCCGGATTATCCATTGAAAAACCTCGCCGAAAATCTAGATAAGGAAAGAAAACATGGTAAAAGAGAAAAATAATAATATCTTACAGCACCAATGTTTGTAAAGCTCTCCTAATATATTGGATTAAAAATGTCTAATAGGATAAATGCTAGTCTAGGCTTTGACGTTAAATACGGGATATAGAGGATTCCTCATCTTAATATTGATCTTGAAAAACTGGTTGTTTTGGATTACTTCTTGTTTGGCGTTGGGGTTAATTAAAAAGGATTTACATGATTTATTTTAGACGGGTTTGGCGAATCCCCATTTTTCGAGGGCGCGTGCTAGCTCTTTGTGTGTTTTAGCATACTCGTCGAGAGGTATTCCTTTTAGTATTGCTTCTAACGATTGTCTTACAGCGGCTGCTCCTGCACGTGGGCCGTCGGGATGGCCTAGTGTTCCTCCTCCTACTTGTATTACTAGGTCTGTGCCTAGTGCTTCGATGACGCCTGGCAGGTTTCCAGGGTGTAGTCCTCCGGATGATACTGGCATGGCTGGCTTGATATGGTGCATTGGTTGCTCTAGGTGGAATTCGTCGTCCGGGTCTGGCTTGAAGTGTGTTTCTCTTAGTATCCTGGCGTATCTTATTACCTCGATCTTCCCGCCTTCTAGTTTGCCTACGCCTGCTGTTCCTATGTGTAGCTGGTCTACTCCGATGATCCTGTATAGTTTGGCTAATACGTACATTGATATTCCATGGTACGGGTTACGGGTGAAGGCGGCGTGCATTGCGCGGTGAGCATGTATTGCCAGACCATACTCTTCTGCCAGGTCTCGTATGTAGTTGAGCGCGCCCCACCCGGTCACGACAACGTCTACCATTACGTACGGGTTGCCGTAGTCGGCTACTAGTTTGAGTCTTCTCTCCATCTCGCGTATATCGCTCGTAATGTTCGCGAACCAGACTTTCTTCTCGCCAGTCTCTTTCTCGGCTTTATCAATAGCTCTCATGATGGCCTTGGCTCTTGCCTCGAACTTACAGTAGCTGGGGCTTGTAAGGTTCTCGTCGTCCTTGATGTAATCCATTCCTCCCGTCAGTAGTTCTGTTGCTAGCTTTTCTACTTCTTCTGGACTATAGCCTACCTTTGGCTTGGGAACAGTGCCAACGATGGGTCTGTCGTAGACCTTGAATATGTCCCTGACACCCTTGATTCCCTTACTTGGGCCCTTGAAATCCTCTAGAAATACCTTCGGGAGATAGATGTCTTCAAGCCTTAGACCCGCTACACGCTTCATGCCGAAGACGTTGCCAGCGACGCTTGCGAGGAAGCCTGGGAGATTGCCTTTCTCGAAGAGCTCGACAGGGTATGCTATCCTAACAATCCATGAACCGTCTCCGAGGTCTTTGAAATAGTATGCTTTGGCGCTGAGCTTCCTTACTCTCTCGGTATCATACCAAGGGTATAGTGTTGTCCATGTACCGGTGCTGCTCTCAGCGGCTACTCCGCCCGCGGCATCCTCTACGGTGAATCCTGGAGCGGGCTTTATCCTGAATACTGCGATCACGTCTTTCTCTGGATCAGGAGTGTAGTTCTTATCAATATACTGTTTGTACGGCTCGAAACTATGAGGCAAAAGGATCCCCTCATATACGCATTGTATTCTATAATGTTATGGGCTTAGGAGGATTAAATATTGTAGGTTAAACAATTACCGGATAAAATGGTGTTTTACGAGGTTATGGTCTAGTGGACGAACGGGTCTTTGAAGCTGAGGACGACCCTGGCTACTTCTGGCCTCATCATGTATTCTGGAGGCATTTTGCCCTCACGGATCATCTTCCTAAGCTTTGTACCACTGATCCTTATCCTGTACTCTTCTGGGTGAGGACAGATCTTCTCGTTGACCATTCCGCCGCACTTCTTACAGTAGAAGGCCTCCCTGATGAACAGCGGCACTATTCCTAGGTCTGGGAATTCATCGAATATCTCCCATGCCTCGTAGGGGCCGTAGTAGTCGCCGACGCCTGCATGGTCTCTCCCGATAATGAAGTGTGTGCATCCAAAGTTCTTCCTGACGATCGCATGGTGTACTGCTTCACGAGGCCCTGCATACCTCATGTTCATGACTAATCCTGCTAGTACCGTGACGTTCTCCGGATAGTAGTGCTTGATCAGTGCTTCGTAGGCCGCGAAGATTACTTCATCCTTGTAGTCGCCCGGCTTCTTCCAGCCTATGAGCGGATGGATAAGGATCCCGTCTGTGAATGTTAGAGCTGCTTTCTGGACGTACTCATGGCCGCGGTGCGGCACATTCCTTGTCTGGAAAGCGACTATCTTCTTCCATCCTTTCTCTCTAAACAATATCCTCGTCTCGGCCGGCCATAGTATCCTATGCATCAATGGGTGCTCGAGATCCTTTATCAAATCAATAGTGCCGCCGACTAGGAGCTCCTTCATCTCGAACGTCTTCTTAACTCCGGGATGACCAGTGTCCAGTGTCTTGTAGACGCTCTGCGCGTGCTTTTTCTTGTCCCAGCCATAGATCTCCTCGACCCTCATAACGGCGACTGGTTCGCCTTTATGATATAATGCTATATCATCTCCATCCTTTACACCGCTTATCTCTTCCGGATCCACATCGAGCACTATCGGTATAGTCCACGGGAGATCATTGCTCAGCCTCATATCGTCGAGGACGTAGAGATAGTCTTCTTGTAGAAGAAATCCTTCGAGAGGGCTGAAAGCACCGTGGGCTATGTCGAGTATATCGATGTATCTCTCATAACTAATATCTATCCTGGGAAGCTCTTGCGCTTCTGCTCTCAGATGCTCTAATCTCTTGCCACGCGCAACTCTATTAACAAGTTTTCCTCCATGAGGCCTGGAAACCACTGGTTATCACCCCCTCCTTCTACCCGGGTTAGATGTATCCGAGCCTCTTGAGCTTCTCAATGATTTTCTTCTTATCCTCCTCGCTGAAAGGCTCCTCATACCTTGCTTCCTCATGAGCTGCAACCACTTCTCTTAACACGTACGTCACATACTGGCTGACGCTTGTGAAACCGGTGTCTTTGATGAGCTCCTTGATCCTATTGTAAAGGGTCACTGGGATTGATACAGTAGTGTATTTACCCCTCTTCTCAGGCTCTCTAGGAGACATGTTTTACCACTCTCCCCTGGTCGGGGCATCCGATGTTTTTATTAATTAAGCTTAATTAATAACTGTTCCGACGATGGAGGTGTGCGTTAATGGGGGAGCACACTGTAAAGTGTCTTGATAAAGGAGTAGTCGTATGGCTCACGGGATTACCGGGCAGCGGTAAGACAACTCTCGCGACGAGAGTGGCTGAGAAGCTGCGGAGAGAAGGATATAGGGTGGAGGTTATCGATGGGGATTGGGCACGTAAAACCATCAGTCTAGGAGCAGGATATACGAGAGAGGAAAGAAGAATACATCTCCATAGGATTGCCTGGGTTGCCAGGCTGCTCGCTCGAAACGGTGTAATAGTTCTCTGTAGCTTCGTCTCCCCCTACAACGACGTGAGAGAGATGATAAAAAACATCGTGTCGGAAGAAGTACCTTTCAGACTAGTCTATGTGAAGTGCCCGGTAGAGGAATGTATTAGGCGTGATCCGAAAGGCCTGTACAAGAAGGCATTGAGAGGCGAGATCAAGCATTTCACGGGTATAAGTGATCCGTTCGAAGAACCCTTCAATCCCGACCTAGAACTGGACACTTTCCGGGATCCTGTGGAGGTTAATGCTGAGAAGCTGTACAGGCTCGTCAAAAAATCTATTGGTGACGCCTAGTATTGTCCGGTTCTTCTAGGGGTTTTATTTTTATGATTGATTTATTATAGGGTAACATGCCGTATAACGCTGTTATTCCGGGAGAACACTAATGACGAAAACCAGGAAGACGCTGGCCGGGATAGCGATATATACGGCTTTCCGAGGAGTAGCATTCTCTTCTTTCCAGGTACTCCTACCATTGTACCTTGTAAGCATAGGGTACAAGGTTGCAGACCTAGGCCCCCTAGCTACATACGCTACCGTCGCTACAGCAGTCTTTCTCCCATTCATAGGCCACATGGTAGACGCGGGCCATCCCGTGACCATAGGGACTCTATCAGGAATAGTATTGGCGATCAGCCTCCTGGTTCCGAGCCTCTCATCCTCTTATCTTGCCTTCGTAGTAGTCTATATCCTGAACTCATTGGCCCTCATGATGTGGCAGCCCGCCAGAATATCGGTTGTTGGTAGAATAGTAAGGTCTGGTAGTCTGGGTAGAACATACGCGGTGTTTACAGCGGGTTTCAATATTGCTAGGATTGTTACTCCGTTCATAGCTGTTGCAATAGCTCATATGATAGGCTATAGGAGCGCAATGGCGTTAATGTCGGTATTCCCCCTAGTCGGTGCTCTAATATATTGTGCTACGGCTAGACACGTAGAGATAGAGAAGAAGAGAGTAGAGATCAAGAGCTTGTTCCAGACATACAGGAACGTCTACTGGATACTGAAGAGATACCCATACCTATCACTATTTTCCTTCTTCGATATCTATGGATGGAGACTATGGTTCCCAATGCTCAACGCCTACTTGAAGAAAGCCGTAGGCCTAGACGATATGGGCGTTGGTCTCTACAATAGCTTGTTCTCAGCATCAATGCTTGCATCATCATATCCTTCCGGAATACTCACCGACAGGATGGGGCCAAGGAAAGTCCTCGCCCTCAACGAGGTCTTAGGTATAGCGGCGGCAATACTCTTGGCGCAACACATGCCCGTACTCGCCTACATAGCGTCTATCGCCATGGGTATAAGCATAGCTTTCTGGATAAACGGGTACAACACTATCACAACCCTACTGATGGGGCCTGAAAAAGCAGGGATCATGAGAAGCAGTATAGATGCGGCAAGAACAATAGTATCGGTGCCAGCCCCTGCTCTCGGAAGCGCCATATATAGTTCCGTATCGATCTCGGCACCTTTCTACCTAGGCACGGTATTCATGGGCTTAGCGGCCTTATCAATACTATATGTTAAGAAGGGTAGGGACAAGGAGATCATAGGTTAGTCACATTAACTATTCTGCTTCACATGCTACCATGTAAAAATACAAATACCTGAAGAAACCAGTAAAAATACAAGTCTAGACTCATCGGTGAAACAGGTTTTGACGAGAAAATCTGCTCTACTCGAGAAAATCCTGGATAAGATCCCCGGGTTCTCCGGTTATAGGAATCGCGAGAAAATACGTGAAGACGACCGTATAATTCGCTCATACATTGTCTCGATCCTCGAGAACGCGATAAGATATATTGAGGATGCCGAGGCAAGCCTAGTAGACATCAACTATAGCGGAGTAGCCGTGCTAGAGAACCTGTTGAGAAGCCTTAGACTAGTTACGGATAAGATAAGATGGGCTCCGCATGGATATCAGCCCCACTACTATATCGAGAAAATAGTGGAGGAAGATCTCGAAAAGCTCCGAGCAGTCGATGCAGAACTAATAAGTATCGCGGAACAACTCGCTGAGAAAGCATCGATTATTGCTAGAAAAGCCGTCGCAGGCCAATCGCCGAGCCCGGAGGATGTGATGAGTATCAGGGAGTTGATCGGTAAGATACAGGAGAAAATAGACGAGAGAAACAAGATCCTCATGGGTGCGGGTGATAAGTAGTGGTCATAGATAAGATCGGGAAAGGCATGGGGTGGCTCGCCCGTAAAGCAAGCGGGTTCGAGCCCAAGCTCATAGAGTGGAAAGATGCTTCCCCGGACGATATAGTGTGGAGGTATCCGGACG
>JAADCY010000184.1 GCA_013154205.1 Thermoproteota archaeon
ATTCTTTAAGCCTGAGTAAAGCATCGACAACACGGCCTAGATCCCCGCCTCTCCGGAGGAGCCTGTAGACATCATCTTCATCACTATCCATGCTTACAACCAGCTCATCGATGCCGAGCCTGTATAGGTCATCCAGGTACTTGGAGAGGTAGTAGCCATTAGTATTGAGCAGTATTTTCAGACCCTTCTCCTTAGCCATACGGATAAAGTCTAGGATGCGGGGATTTACCAGTGGTTCTCCCCAGCCCGAGAAACTTATCTTCTCAACTCCAGCCTCCACGGCGTTATCGATGATTTTACGGAATGTTTCGATGCTCATCATATGCGTTAGCTTCTCATCAATGATCTTGTTCCTAAAACAATATATGCACTGATAATTACATGATGTCGTGACCTCGACCATGAGTTCTCGGGAATGACTATCCTTGCTCAGCTCGAGGATCCAATCACCAATCCTCAGCCTATGATCCCCTGGTTTTTCATGACTCATTATTTCGGCCCCGTACATAGTGATTTAGGAAGCCATGTTTTAATGGTTTCCACAGCCTATCATGATTGTTTGAAATGCTAATAGGTTGATCATTAGTTCTCAATAGGACTTGCTCCATTCATGATCGTCGTTTTGCTCCGCAGAATAACATGTATCATTATATTTTATATAATGTATTATTTGAACATGACATAGAACCATACGATCACATAGGGATCTGTGAGGAGTAAGAACGATGCAGTATGCTGTCATGATTAAAGATCTCGTTAAAACCTACAATGGTTTCGAAGCACTAAGAGGAGTGGATCTACAGATCCCTGATGGAATAATATATGGGTTACTGGGGCCTAATGGAGCTGGGAAATCCACGCTAATATCAATAATCGTCGGCGTTTCAAAACCTGATAAAGGAGATGTAGTTGTTCTCGGAGGCTCGCCATCAGATCCCCGGATAAGGAGCCTGATCGGCTATCAGCCGCAGGAGCACGGCCTACACCCTAATCTGACAGGCTGGGAGAACCTCTACTTCTACGCCGGGATCTATGGTGTAGGTAAGAAGGAGGCCCGCCCTAAGATCGAGGAACTCGCATCTACTCTGGGAGTCCTAGATCATCTAGGCAAACCTGTCAGAACCTATAGTGGTGGTTTAAAGCAGAGGCTCAGCATCATCGCCGCCCTCCTACATGACCCGGAGCTCATAGTGCTCGATGAGCCGACAACCGGTCTCGATCCCGGTGTTAGGCAGAAAGTATGGGATCTAATAAGGGATCTGCGGAGAAGGGGAAAAACAATATTGTTGGCAACACACTACATGGAGGAGGCCGAGAAGCTAGGCGACGAAGTAGCCATTATCGATAACGGGAGGATCATCGCTCGTGGTAGCCCTGAGGAGCTTAAACAACGGTATGGGCCTCCAGCGGTAATTGAGATCGTTCTAGGCGAAGAAGGCGTCGGCGACAGGCTCGCCCATGCCCTGGCCAGCCAAGGCATTGAGGCGACCGTACTAGGACGTGATAGACTTAGAATATACTGTAAGGATCCCGACGCCATCATCCCAGATATAACTGGTATGGCTTACAGGCTCGGCCTAAGCATACGTGTCCTAAGAGTCGTTAAGCCCAGTCTAGAAGACGTATTCCTTAAACTAACCGGTAGGAGGCTCGGGGAAAATGAATCTTAAAGCTATTAAAGCATTCCTGGTACGGGATGTTAAATCCACGTTTAAGGATAAGGCAGCCCTATTCTGGATTATAGCGTGGCCTATAATCTGGATACTGATGACCGCATATGTCTTCATACCTCCAGGTTCAGGATCTGCCATAACGTTGAATGTCGGTGTTGTGAACGACGACCACAGCGTGGCACCATTTAACGGAACATATCTGATCAAGATCATGAATGAGACCACAGTGGACGGCAAACACTTATTCAATGTCAAAATGTATTCAAGCACTGATAAGCTCAGAGAAGATCTTTCGAAAGGAAGGCTTGATGCAGGCCTTGTAATTCCCGATGGCTTTGGCCGTAACGCGACATACGGTACTGGTAGATTAGACATTCTTATCAGAGCCGATAATCCCTCGACAAAACAGATCAACAGCGGAATACTATCAGGTTTCCTCCAAGAAGTATCACGCAGACTCTCAATGGTGAAGATCAATATCAGCATGAGATACATTGAGAAATACATGCCGAGCACCCAGCAGGGCTTCTCCCCTGAGAAAATAAAGGAGTACCTGGTAGGCATAGCGATCCCTATCAATACGACCATTAAAGAAGTAGTGCCAGTATCAGTGAGCTCGAGGCCTTCTTTGATCGGATGGTATACTCTCGGAGCTATAGGTATGATGTTCCTCTACACCGGCCTCATGATAGGCGCGGCTATGATCGTTAGGGAGAAAGAGCTAGGCACACTCCGCCGCCTCCTAGCTAGCCCGTCCAGTGGCCCGGAGCTACTGATCGGTAAGACCCTGGGCGGAATAGTTATTCTTGTAATATCCGCTATTATAGCGTTATTCGTAGGGCTAATGGTCGGTGCAAGGATCTACTGGAACCCCGCTGATCCTATTGATTGGCTCGTACCAGTATTCATGCTTATAGCCGCGATCATGGCTATAGGGATGGGGCTCATACTCTCACTGGTATCGAGGACTAGCAGGGGTGCTTCAAGCCTTTCAACAGCACTCGGCCTGCTCTTCACTATCACCGCCGGCATATGGATCCCAAAGGAATGGCTGCCATCCTGGATGAGGGTTTTCGCGGAGAACTTCCCGTTTACATGGACTATTGATGGAATAAGGAATATAATCGTATACCAGTACGGATGGAGCGACATAGCACCATTGCTGCTGAAATCGTTGGTTGTCGCTATAGTGATATTTGCTATAGGGGCCCTGATCTATAAGGCGCAGATCAGGAGGTACGCTGAAAAATAAATTTGTTTTTCCCGAATCAACACGGTTCTCATACCCTGTTTTATCCCCAGCAACCACATCTCGTCGTATTAGTTGTTACCGGGCATATTGATGATCCATTATATCTCGTGAATTCCCCGGCTCCTATCCCATTGATAATTATTGTCGTGTTCGCGAGAACCAGTTCTCCTGTCCAGTGGATGAATGCTCTTCCCCAGCACCATTCTCCGGCTGGATTCCACCATGTCCCGTTTATCACAGGCCATTTTGTAGGATAGTAGGTTATTATGGTGCCTCTCAGGAATAGTTTTCCGCCGCCGGGCAGGGATGCCTTGACGATTATCATGGTTGGCTGGAGGCTTCCCTTGAAGCTTACAGTGAAATTAGTTGTGTCTATGATCATGTGTTCGTATGGAAGGTTTATCCTCATCTGGTGATCCATTGGTATCTTCTTGAGTGGTGACGGATTATTGGATGTGTCTATCATGAAGTTCAGTATGTTGGTGAATCCAACCATACATGTGAATTCTATTGGTGCTCCACGGGTCTTGTATGATGGTATGTAGAGGGATCTATGGCTGGCTCTATCCATTACGAAGTATCCTTGGAAGACTCTTGTCTCTCCGTTTATATCTATTATTGCCTTCATCTTGCAGGACATCCAGAAACCACTCCATATATCGAGCCCTCTTCCGAGCGGGTATGCTCCATGGCCGACCCATGTCTGGTTCCATTGGCCAAGCCATAGTGGTGCTCCGTACATCCATGCAACTATATGGATTGGTTCTTAGCCTGTTTTGACGTTCTTTATGCCGTGTATCCATGTGTGGTTTGTCTCGATATAGGTAAGGTATTCTATGTATTGTCCGCTTAGGTCTCTTTCCCAGAGCTTTATCCATCCATTGCCTTTCTCTACGAAGATCGGGCCGACGAACCTGATCTTCCATAGGTAATGCCATTCTTCATCATAGTATATTTTCGGGTAGAACCCCATCCACTGCGTCTCACGAGGTAGGAGTGGTGGTCTTCCCTGGTATATGAATGAGCCATTATTATCCATGGCCATGAATATGAAGCAGCTAAGTTTCCAATGGTTATCGTCGCTGGGATAGACTAGGTAGCCATACCTTGATATTAGGAATACCGTCCCGATCGGGGCAACATCCCATGTAGTCGGAGATCTACGGTATTCGAGGGCATTATTGTTTATCTTTATCTGTGGAAGCTTCACTGAGCCTATCCTGTATGTCTCTTTGACGTTCTTATATGCTTGTTTTAATAATTGGAGAGCGGTGCTCTTGTCTCCCATCTTGTAGTGATATATAGCGGAGAGCACCAAGTATTCTGCAAGGTATATATCGTATCCTTGTAATTCTTTACCGTGTAGGTACTTCATGAATGCTCTGACGTCTTTCCAGCTCGGAATAACAGTTGGCTTATATGGAGATAATCCGGTGGTGGTTGTACTTGGTGATCCTGTCGTTGTATAGCTTGTTGTGGGGAGCTGTGTTGTCTGGGTTGTCTGTTCTATCGATGTTGAAGTATAGGGTTTAGTGGACGTTATTGTAGTACTTACTGCTTGAGGTGTTTGAGAGAAATTATAGATAGTATATGTTAGTCCACCGATTATCACTAGCATAACTATAATGATTCCTGCGAGGAGACGCTTGTGAGGATCCACATCTTTCACCTAGTTCAAACAATCTGGTTTCAATCAACTTAAGGTCTTAGATAGGAACAATTCGCCAATAGTTGTGGAACGTACCGGAACAATAAATGAATAAGAATCAATAGATATTACACATCAATATTACTCATCACAAGACAAGCATTATTGCTGACTATACGAAAAATAATTATGATTAGGAGGGATAAATTTTGACTAATGATAGGTCTAGGGAGGCTGTTAAGGCTCTACTGATTATAAGGCAGAAAGAAAGACCAAGACGCTCACGTAGATCGTTGGAAGAAGTGCTTAGGATTGCGGAAATAGCCAGATTTGCGTTTAAAAGAAAATTTGAGATCGTGGTATGGGGTGAGGATGAACGTGTGCTAAAAATGAAGAGCTCGTGAGTGAGCTATTAGATTATTATTTTTCCAAGAGAAGTATCCTAAAAGAGATCAAAGATCCGACAGAACGCTACGCGGTAATGATTGGATTGCTTAACGATTGGTTTACCGGGAAAAATCTGGGCTACCTGGTAATTACAGGTGGATTCGCTGTAGAGCTTTTTGACAGGCTCCTCTTATAGAACCATTGATATCAATATAATAATGAGTAAATCCACTGACAGCAGATATCGTAGAAGAATTTCTCGCAATGATAGACGAGAAAATAGGTAGAGGATATCTACCATACTATGAAGAAATAGCACTTAAATCTATAGAGATTGTTTCGACCGCCTATACTAGGAGGAAAAAACCTGTCAAAGTAATGATTCACGAATTCGAAATACTTATCGATCCTCCTGAAGACCTCATAATAGGATACTTGGCTGCCTGGAAATACTGGGAGTCAGATATTGATAAGGAGAAAGCACTGCTTCTACTCATATCACTTTATGATATACTAGATTATGATTATCTTCAAGCACGTGCTAGGGAGGAGAAAGTCGAGGAGGAATTGAAACTATTGTCAAGTCTCGCCCGTGAACTCGTAGCAAAGCACTAGCCGTACATCTATGGATGTGTTTCACTTATTTCAGGAACCCAGATTAGAGCTAGGATCCCACCTACGATCCCGAATACCATTACGAGGAAATTAAAGGAAAGCAGCGATAATATTATGGCCGCAACGCCGGCTTGACGAATATTCTTCAAGCGCTCCTCTTTTATCATCAGCGCTAATAGGATGAGTATTATTCCATCAGCTAAAAGCCATAGGCCTTTAACCATCACGAGCCCTGCAAGCTGAGAGAGATGCTCGAGAGCTGCTACCTCGGATATAGTGCCGCTTATAGACCATACAGATATGGATGCTAGTATTGAGAATACTCCTGCTATGAGGATGAGTATTACCGCTGCTAATGGATATTTCATCTTGCCATCTCCATGTGCGGCTAGGATTCTCTATGTGTTTATAAAATGTTTTATTATAGATATAAAGCCTATTACAAAGAGCATTAGATAGTGCTTAGAATAAATCTTAAAAACAATACTACATGTCAACAATGATTATTAATACTGGATTATTTTCTGGGAAAACATTATTCTATAATCCTTATCTAGTCTGCTTTACGGCGATATAGTCCATACTGTTACTTTGTAACCTGTCGGGGACACCCATGTTGTATAACTATGTGTTATCGGGTTGTAGCCTATCTCCCAGTGGACAAGTATGCCGTCTATCCATTTTGTCC
>JAADCY010000153.1 GCA_013154205.1 Thermoproteota archaeon
GAACAATAGGTTCAACCAGTACGGGATGACCGGGGCCTCTACTAGCTGAGCAGTGATGTATTCACGGACCGGGGGACCGTTATTTCTCGCCTTGATAATACCCGTTATACGTCTTCCTAGTGGTGCCTGTCATTTTGAAGAAGACTAGTTGTGCTATCTGAGCTCCTCTCTCGATCTCTATTCCATATGGGTTATGTACTACGAGCAGCCCTGATCCTCTGCCCTTGTAGCCGGGATCCCATACGGCAGTGTAGAGTGTGGCCCCCATCCTTATGAGGCTGGATCTCTGTATTGCTAACCCGATGAATCCGTTAGGGATCTCGATCCACTCCCTGTACTTGACATAGTAGGGCCCGGGCTTTAGCCTATAAATGTTGTCGTGGGCTTTGATCTCATGGTATTCCGGTAGCTCTCTATCACTGACTCCAAGTCTGCCATTGCTTTCGAGACTGTATACTTGGTCGAGGTGTAGTCTTATCCCTGCGCAATCTGTTTCTTCAGGACTTATCCCGAAAAGCTTGACCAGGTCCTCCGGCCTTAGCACGGTCAAGGCTTGTTCTTCACCCAGTATAGTGTCTGGGTTGGAGTAGGATTTAATAGTGTGGAACAGAATAGTGTGCAATAGCACATAAAACCGTTTAGAGGTGAGAAGAAAATGGCTTGGAACAACTATGGTTATGGCTACGGCCAGCCGAGAGGCCAGGGAAGAGGAGCGGGATATGGCAGAGGAGGAATGGGCAGAGGAGCCGGGTGGAGAGGACAGGGCGGCGGCCCACCAATGGTGAACCTACCAGCCATAAACCCTCCAGCACCTGGAGCAGTAAGAGTAGCAGCAATGACAACTACACCACAAGGACTGGAAGCACCGCTCGCACCACATTATAGGAGAGCCCCATACATAATCATAATCGATATCGTCAACGGGAGACCGGTATGGATGACAAGCATACCCAATCCTGTAGCAACAACACATGGTGGAGGAAGCATACTCGCCCAGTGGCTAGCATCTAACGGCGTCAAATACGTGGTATCAGGACATGTAGGCCCATCAGCAGCTAGGACGCTTGTCTCGCTAGGAGTAACCATAAGAGTCCTCCCACCAGGGACAAGAGTAGGCGACGCACTGAGACAACTAGGCCTCCTAAGCTAACATTCTTCCACAGGGGGCCGGAGAACCAGTAATTAGCATTGTTTTTCCATAAATTATCCTTGAGGTGCGTATGAGAAATGGGTATGATGGGGCCAAAGAGGTGGAGATGGGGCCGCAGAGGCCCTGGGAGACCCCCTAAGCCTAGATGGATATGGGGATTCCCGGGCAGACTAAGCTTTATTCCTTTCGACGAGACAGGCCAGCCTATAAACGCAGAGCCGATAATCCTGAGGCCCGATGAAATTGAGGCTATGAGGCTAGTCTACTATGAGGGGCTGAACCAGGAAGAAGCAGCCAGGAAAATGGGGGTTTCAAGAGGAACGCTATGGCGAGCACTAGCAAGTGGTAGGAAAAAGGTCACACAGGCACTAGTGGAAAGAAGACCCATTGTAATGGGATATTGGGAGGAGACACAGGAAGAGCAAAACAGTTGAAAAATAGATCCTAAAAGGAAGGAGTTGTCAGTATTACTTTTTGAGGCCTACTAGTTCGAGCACTTTAGGCAGTAACAGCCATCCATGCTCTATGATCCCTAGTCTTCCCTTGATGCACTTCTTCTCCACAAGCTGGTCGACATCATCTGGCTCTAGCCCGGGGGCATAGACAGCTACGGGTACAGGATCATCAGTGTGTGCTCCAACACTTGGCGGTGTTGCATGGTCGGCTGTGACCAGTATCGCTGTATCGCTAGGCATCCTCTCGAGGAATGGCCTGACGAAGTACTCGTCGATGTCCTCGATCCTCTTTTTCTTGAGCTCCATGTCCCTATCATGGCCCGGCTCGTCGGGCCCCTTGAGGTGGACGTAGACGATATTGTATGTTTTGAGCAGTTCCAGTGTTTTCTCGAGCCTTATACTATAGATCTCCTTAGGATCACCTATGGGTGGTTCGAGGGCGACTGTGTCAGCACCAAATATTCTACCAATGCCTATCTCTACAGGCATTTCTGCTAGAACAGCGAATTTCAGCCCGTATTTCTCCGGGAGAGGCGTGGCTCGAGGGATCTTTCCCCCAGCATCTCTCAGTAGTATTGCATTGGCTGGCAGGAGGCCTTTCTTCCTCCTCTCCTCATTGACAGGGTGCTTGTCGAGTATCTCGATGGCTTTCTCAGTGAATATATTGGCTAGCTCCGCGGTTATTCTGGCCTCTTCAGTGTCCTCTAGAGGCTCTATCTTCTTTATGTATGGCTCGAAGTCTTTGACCGCAACGCTGAGAAGTCCTTTGCGGGTGTACGCAGGATCACTGTTCCCGACATAGGGGCTGAGCTTGTGGGTCCGGCTACCAATAATGACTACGGCGCGATGCCCAACAGTGGCTTTTACTCGGGCATACCCATCATACTTTCCTAGCTCCATGCCGTCAAGTGCTTTTGCAAGCTTTTTCGCCTCTTCTGTCTCTAGGTTTCGCCCTACACGTCTATCGATGAGCTTTCTCGTCTTTGGATCGATTGTCGCGAAATTTGCTCTGAAAGCTATCTCATAGCCCTCCTTAATAGTCATCCCGGCGCCGACGGCTTCTATAGGGCCTCTGCCTGTGTAGACTTCATGCGGATTATATCCTATGATAGATATTACTGCCTCGTCGCTCTCGGGCGCTATTCCCTTCTCAACAGTATACATTGCACCGCAGACACCGTTCTTAGCGATCCTGTCTAGCCCAGGCTTGTATGCTTTCTCAAGTGTTGTCACGGGATCAGAGAGCCTGTCCGCCATACCGTCAAGAACAAGGTATAAGAGTCTCTTAACCGTCATGGCTAATACACCGAGTTGATCATTCTTCTTGTCAATGCTATGTAATGAGGAGGTAATAACATTAATTTTCCTTAGAGAATAGACCCTTGTAGAACATGAATATTATATGGTATGACTAGTCGTTGTTATTGCTTTGCACTAAGCATTTACTCATGAGCTCGTAGAGTGGTCTTGACTGTGAAACTATCATGTAATCATATTTCTTCTCAGCAGCTAATTCGTAGATCAATATGATGCCGTCACACAGTATTATTATGGATGGTGTGCTAACATCTCTGAGAACACGTGTTTTTCCACGGTACTGATCAAGGAAATTCCTTATCTCGGGGAAGACCAGGGCTTTCTCCGAGTAGAAAATAACGTACTCCTTCCTGCTCGCCAAGAATCTCTTCAAGTAATTCAGTATTACACTACGGCCTCTCAGACAGATCGTCTTCTCTCTAGGGACAAATCCCTTCTTATATCGCGACAGGAGCTCTTGAACCTTAGATATGTTTTCCTCTAACTCCTTCAGTTTAAGCACTAGTTCTTCACGTAGTTTAGCCATGTAGTTCGACAACGCTATCTCGGGATCCAGTGCTTCAAACTTCAATGGCCTACCAGGTATTGTTGCGACGAGGCCTTTCTCTTCCAGCTGGTTGAGGACATCATATACTCTGGTATAGGGTATATTGCTGAGGTCGCTGAGCTCGCTGGCTGTAGCTGTTCCCCTCATGAGAAGCGAGATATATACTCTTGCCTCATACTGAGTGAATCCCAGTTTCCTCAGTATCTCGTATAGTTCTCTACTCATATTACTCGCCGCTCTCAACAATTCTAATCCTGCCTTTCTCGAAGTAGTAGCGGAGCTTCCTCTTCTCATAAACGGTTTTCAAACACTTATCTATCCACAAGTACAAGGCTATCCTATCCTTAACCCATTCCTTAGCAGTCCTTATGACCACATCAGTTGTCTGCGCCAGGAAGTTCTCTATCTGTTTATCCTTAACATTCTCATTATATATGAATAGGTATACGCCATTAAACTTCCTCGTATCTGCATGCATCCTCTCCATAAACTTTATGATCTCTCTGCGGTGCCAGGTGAACATTATTGTTGATAAGTGGCTGAAAACCATGACTCCCCCATTTTCCCTCAGTGTTTCCCCCTCGGCGAATAATAGGGAGTGAAGCGTATCGTCCACGCTGAAGGGGTCATTGATAATGTATTTCGCCATTGTCTCTAAGCCCACACGAGGCGAGAAACCATCGACGAATACTAGTTGGCCAGAATCAATATAGGGTCTCGGATCCCATCCGAAGCTCATCATGTTTCTAACTATGTCTGTAGGCGGTGTATCGACTGTTACGTATAGGACTGTTTTACCCTTGTTGAGACACGACCATACGAATCCCTGAGCTAGAGATGTTTTCCCTGTCCCTATAGGTCCTATTAACAATATGCTTGAAGGCCAGGGGAATCCTCCGCTGAGCATTTTATCAAGGATCTCGTAACCAGTAGAGATTCTTTCCTCTTGTTCAGGTATATCATATATAAATGACATAATTGCTCGCCCAGCATCTATGGTGTTGCTTGTTTTACTAGTGTCACGTGAATAGAATTGATTTTTATCTGATAAAAGGTCTTTGTAATAGTGTTGGGTAATCTTTTTTTAACTCTAGAGTTAAAAAACTGCATGGTGACAACATGAATAAGCTTGGAGTAGTCGCTATTATTGTTGTCATCGCGATAATAATTGCTGCCGCAGCTTATTACTACTATTCTACACAGCAGAGCAAGACCCAGAAAACAGTTACAATACACCTCTATACTTCTATGCCGACCAATATCGCTACACAGCTAATCCAGATGTTTGAGAAGAAATACCCGTACATCCATGTAGAGCTATACCGATCAGGTACTTCTAAGGTTCTCGCGAAGCTACAGGCAGAGATAGAATCAGGCCACGTTGTGTGTGATGTTATATGGGTTGCCGACCCAAGCGGTATCATACAGTTGAAGGATAAGGGCTACCTATTAAAGTTCACACCCAACGATGCTGACAAGATACTCTATAAGGATCCGGACGGATACTGGTATGCAGGCAGAATAATAGTTCCAGTCATAGCGTGGAACACCCAGATCCTCAAGAGCAATCATCCGACATCCTGGCTCGACCTAGCAAGCCCGCAGTACAAGGCTACGCTACCGTCACCATGGAATAAGGCCTCAACATGGGCCGCTATGCCCAACCCATTATACTCGGGCGCAGCAACAGTCGTAGCCTACGTATTATCGGAGAAGTATGGATGGAAGTACTTCGAGGAGATCAAGAATAACGGTGTAACAGTCGTTAAGAGCAACTCCGCAGTTCTTAACGGCATAATCAACAAAGAATACCCTGTCGGTGTAACGCTGGACTACATGGTTAGACAGCACAAAGCTAACGGTGACCCCGTGGACTACGTATTCCCGAAGGATGCCGTCATACTCATACCCAGCCCGATAGCAATTCTCAAGACGACGCCTCATCCGGATGCTGCAAAGACCTTCGTCAACTTCATTCTATCCAAGGATGTACAGCAGTGGCTCTCAGAGCAGGGCTTTATCCCTGCACGTAGCGATGTAAAGCCTCCGGCTGGAGTACCTGCTCTCAACACGCTTAACGTTGTACAGATCAACTGGGATCAGCTGGCTAAGAACCTCGAGAATATCAGGACACAGTTCCAGAACATCATGATGAAGTAATAGGGGTGGTCATGGATGACCTATATGAGTAAAGGTTTTTTTGACTTTAAATATATTGTCTGGATACTCGCAATAGCCACCCTGCTCGCATCCGTAGCCTATCCCTTATTTATCCTTATTTATTCGAGTTTTATGGTCAACGGCCATTTTTCGCTCCAGTCGTACCAGAGGGTTTTCAGTTCTCCAGAAACATACGAGTATACCCGTAATACTTTGATTTTGGGTGTTTTAGTCACAATAATAGCTTCTATAATAGGTGTTCTACTGGCCTGGATAGTTGTCAGGACAGACTTACCCTATAAGAGGCTGCTCAGCACACTAGCAGTACTGCCCTTCGTCTTCCCACCATATATAGGAGCTATAGCTTGGATACAGCTCGCAGCACCATACGTTGGTTATCTAAACAGGATACTCATGGCTTTCGGTCTCCCAGGCGATACGATCAATATCTACACGTTCGGCGGTCTTTTAATGGTTATGTCGTTCAGATTCTATGTCTATACGTTCTTAACGACGAGCGCCGCGCTAGAACAGATCGATCCCAGCCTTGAAGAAGCTGCCCGTATGAGCGGCGCACGCATGATGAAGGTAGCCAAAGACGTGACGCTAAGACTTGTGGCTCCCAGCATAGCGTCGGGAGCACTGCTCACATTCATAGCCGTAATCTCGAACTTCGGTATCCCAGCGCTAATAGGGATGAGGGCTCACTACTACGTATTAACAACGATGATCTACGCCGCCTTCTCGATCCCAGATCTCAACAAGGCGACTGCTTACTCAATGATACTGCTCGTCATAGCCGCTGTAGCCCTCTATGTGCAGAGGAGAATGTTCCGCGAACAAAAATACACGACTATAACCGGGAAGACCGTCAGACCCAGTGTTGCAAGGCTGGGCAAGTGGCGCATACCTGTCTTCGCAATCGTTCTCGTCTTCGTCACTATAACCGCTATCATACCATTAATCTCCATAACGGTCAGTGCGTTCTTGAAAGAAGTCCGTCTCAACCCATTAAATCCGAGTAGCTGGACGCTGAGGAATCTCTACGAAGTACTATTCGTAAACCCAGACACGACTATTGCTATAAAGACCAGCCTGTTCCTATCAATATCGTCAGCGACGATAATAACTTTGTATGGAGCACTACTAGCGTACCTGATAGTTAAAACAAATATCAAGGGCCGCTCATTCCTTGACTGGCTCTCATCAGTCCCCTATGCTTTACCTGGGACAGTCGTAGCAATAGCTATTATCCTGGCATTCATTAGGACACCGCTCTACAACACGATATGGATACTTCTCCTAGCATACTTCATCAGATACATGTCCTACGGCGTTAGAACCATAGTTGGTGCCTTGATGCAGATCGATAAAAGCCTTGAAGAAGCCGCAAGAATGTGTGGGGCTTCATGGCTCGGCACGATGAAAGATATCGTACTACCACTCCTTAAGAGCGGCTTAGTGGCGTCATGGATACTCGTCTTCATGCCAACGCTCGGCGAGCTAACAGTATCAATAATACTTTATCCACCCGACAACCCGACGATAGGTGTAGCGACATATAACTTGATGGAAGAAGGACTCTACTCATGGGCCTACGCCCTCGCCTTCATAGTCTCAATCATAGTCATAACTGCTCACGTCGTAGTCCGTAAGATCACGGGTAGACTAGGTGTCAGAGGTGTCTAGGCCTCATGGTAGGCATTAAGCTTGTAAACCTGACAAAGGTCTTCGGGAAAGTAACAGCGGTAGACCATATCAACCTCGAAGTAGAAGACGGCGAGTTCATGACGCTTCTCGGCCCCTCAGGATGTGGTAAAACAACGACCCTGAGAATGATCGCTGGACTAGAAGTGCCTACAGAGGGAGAAATCTACATCGGAGATCGCCTCGTATCGAGCAGTATAAAGAAAGTCTTCATACCGCCCGAGAGAAGGAATATCGGAATGGTGTTCCAGAACTACGCCGTATGGCCACATATGACTGTATTCGACAATGTTGCTTACCCGTTAAAAATCAAGAAGCTGCCGAAAGACGAGATCAAGAGGCGTGTCATGGACATCCTGAGGCTCGTCCACCTAGACGGCATGGAGAACAGATACCCCCACCAATTATCAGGTGGTCAGCAGCAGAGAGTAGCGCTGGCAAGAGCACTAGTAATGGAACCAGACATCCTCTTACTCGACGAGCCATTATCAAACCTTGACGCGAAGCTAAGGGAAGAGATGAGGTTCGAGATAAGAGCTATCCAGCAGAAACTAGGAATAACAGTCGTCTACGTGACACACGACCAGTCAGAAGCAATGGCTATGAGCGATAGGATAGCCGTGATGAATAAGGGCAGGATACAACAGGTTGGGACACCCTACGAGATATACAAGTACCCGGCTAACACTTTCGTCGCAGGCTTTATTGGTCTAGCCAATTTCATCAAGCCTGATAAGGTCGAGATAAGAGATGACAAGGCATACGTCGAAATATTCAATAATAAGCTCAGACTCGAAGTCGCCGCACCGCTGAAAGAAAAGGGCGAGGTAGTCCTCATCGTAAGGCCCATGGACATAGATCTCTCTAAGAAACCTGCTCCACAGACAGTCAAGGGCGTGATTAAGAGAGCGACCTTCCTCGGAGACATAATGGATTATCTGATCGATGTTGAGGGGACAACTATACGTGTCCAGGACAAGTCCCGCGTCATATACGATAAGGGAGAAGAAGTCTATCTCCGCATAATCCACGGAGTCCTCGTCAGGCTCTAGCCCTAACTGCTTACAAGTGTTTCCCATGTGTTTTTGGAGGTGAGTCATGTGAGTGGAGAAAAACCCAAAGCCATAGCCCTAATTGATGGAGAACACTATATCCCCGTATTGAAGGGAGCGATAGAGTATGTTAGGAAGCACTACAAGGAATTCGAGCTCGTAGCAGCGGTATTCTTGGGCGGTACCGAGAAGATCGGCACGCCTGAAGATGTGAAGAAAGCACTGGATATACCCGTGGTAATAGGAAAGGGTGATCCCCCGATCGACGATATCGTTGAAACAGCTAAGAAGTACGGTGCTAGTATAGCGATTGATATGAGTGATGAGCCGGTCGTAGACTATGAGAAGAGATTTCTGATCGCGTCAGCCCTAATGGCTATCGACGTAAAGTATCTTGGAGCCGACTTCGAGTTCAGACCCATAGAGTTCCACAAAGTAGCCAAGTACCCCTCACTAAAATGCATAGGCTTGGGCAAGAGAGTAGGTAAGACGGCTATATCAATGTACACGGCCTACATACTGAAAAACATGGGCCGGAAACCCTGCGTCATAAAAGCGGCCAGAGGAGGACCGGAGAAACCAACCGCGCTGTTCGGAGACAAGCTCGAGCTAACACCGGAATTCCTCCTCGGAGAAGTAGAGAAGGGAAGGCATGCAGCCTCAGACTATTACGAGGAAGCACTTATGGCTAAGATAGTCGCTGTGGGCGCTAGGAGATGTGGTGGAGGAATGGTCGGTAAACCATTCTATTCAACCGAAGTAGAAGCAGTAGAGTACGCGAATACATTGCCCATAGACTTCATCATCGTAGAGGGGAGCGGCACAACTGTTCCAGCAGTATATACTGATGCCACCGAGCTAGTGGTTAGTGCGCTGACACCGCCTGAGCACGTCTCGAGCTTCTTCGGGCCCTATAGGGTTAAGATCTCGGATCTCATAGTTATAACGATGGCCGAAGAATACAACAAGCCGAAAGTAGAGAAGCTCGAGAAACTGATCAAAGAGCTGAACCCCAACGCAATGATATCAGAAGTAGTTCTGAGACCGAAAGTGCTAGGCGATATACGTGGAAAGAAGATCGCGTACGCCTCAGTAGCTCCGCCCGAGGCTCTTGAGAAGGCAATAATACCTTATATCGAAGAGAAATACGGTGCCAAGGTCGTCGGCTATACAAGGTGGCTTAGCAACAGGCCAAAGCTACGGGAAGACCTAGAGAAACTATTGCCGAAAGCAGATGTCCTTGTGACCGAGCTGAAAGCAGCGGCTGTAGATGTTGCTACACGTATGGCTGTCAATATGGGCAAGGAAGTAGTCTATGTATGGAACATCCCGGTGACAACGGGAGGTATGAACATAGATGAGGCTATCAAGAAGCTAGTAGAGCTCGCGATCAAAAGATTCGAAGAGGCGCAGAATAAGGGATGACTAAGAAGACATGGAAGCCCAAGGAGACCTACCGGGCAATAATACTCATACAGGACGGAGTCGGCGATCGCCCAGTACCCGAGCTAGGCGGTCATACACCATTAGAAATAGCGCGTAAACCACACATGGACACGATAGCGGAGCTGGGAGCTACTGGTTTAATGGACCTGATAGAGCCCGGGGTTAGGCCCGGCACCGATACAGGCCATCTAGCTCTTTTCGGCTATGACCCATACAAGTACTATCCGGGGAGAGGCCCGCTCGAAGCGGCAGGCATAGGTGTGCCTCTCAGGCCAGGCGATGTAGCCCTAAGATGTAATATAGCGACCGTTGAGGAGAGAAATGGAGAGCTAATAGTTGTTGATAGGCGTGCTGGGAGAATAAGGGGTGATCACGTCAAGATTCTGGTCGATGCCCTAAACAAGACTATTAAAGAAGTTGATGGAGTCAAAGTAGAGTTCTACCCAGCCACAGAGCACCGAGTAGTAATGGTTCTCCGCGGAGAAGGGTTATCGCCCAGGATATCCGATAGTGATCCAGGCACCGCTATGGAGGGTCATCCGGTAAAGAAGGTTGTACCGCTAGATGATACGCTTGAGGCTAAGAAGACAGCGGAGATAGTGAACAAGGTTATCAGGTTAGCTCACGAAGTACTCAGAGATCATCCTCTTAACAAGGAACGAGTAGAGAAGGGGTTACTGCCAGGTAATGCTATAATTACTCGTGGAGCTGGTATGGTACCGAGAGATCTGAAGCCCTTTGAAGAAGTATTCAAAGCTAAAGCATACGTTGTAGCTGAAGAAGCAACAATTATTGGGATCGCCAGGATACTTGGTATGGGCGCCGAAATCCCTCCGGGATCAACTGCGACGCTCGACACTGATCTAGACTCTATACTTGAAGCAGCACTCAAGGCCTGGAGGGAGGGCTACGACATAATATATATCCATGTAAAAGGCCCGGATATTGCTGGGCACGATGCTGACCCATATGGCAAGATAAGGATCATTGAGAGAACAGATGAAATGCTCGGCAAACTAATGAAAGAGATTGAGTGGAAGAAGACAGTGATAGCGCTAGCAGCCGATCACTCAACACCATGTCTTGTAAGGGATCATAGTGGAGACCCGGTACCAGTAGCCATATACGCTCCAACAATCAGGAGAGACCATGTCCGAAAATACGATGAATACAGTTGTAGCAAGGGTATTCTCGGGAGAATAAGAGGCGTAGAACTGATTAAGATAGTCTTGGACCAGATGAACAAGCCCCTAAAATGGGGTGCTTGATAAGAAGGCTTTCAAGCATTTGTTTTGATCCCATCACATATTTTCTTTTTCTCAATCACTTCCTATTATTGTCCGTATTTTCTGCGTATTCTTTAGGGTTTTTGTGCATTTGCGCAAAATTTATAGTGTGCTATAGCACAAAAATAGAAGCGGGTGAGAAAAATGGCCTGGTTCCCAGGATACGGTTGGAGAGGAGGCTGGGGCTGGAGAAGAGGATGGAGAGGCCCCTGGCCAGGAAACGGTCCGTTCAGTTATCTACCGCCATGGCTAAGGCCTGGATGGCTATACGGTAGAGGATGGTGCTGGAGATACTACTGGGGATACGGCTGGGCTCCTAGAACAGCCTACTACCCATACTCATATGCATGGGCTCCCCCGGCATACCCGGCATGGCCCTGGTGGTGAAGAATGGCCTACTGGTGGTACAGAATAGCTCGTAGATTATATTATCCGCCACCACCGCCCTACTACCCGGCATACCCAGTACCGCCTGCACCAACATACCAGCCATACACTGGTCAGACAGGACAAACGAATCAGCAAACACAAGCACCACAGCCACTACCCCCTATGATACCACCCTACATGCCTCCACCGCCATACCCGCTGAGACCCGAGGACGAGCTAGCAATGCTTGAAGACTATAAGAGAGCCCTAGAAGAAGATCTCAGGGAGATACAGGAAGAACTGAGAAGCGTTGAAGAGAGGATCAAAGAACTGAAGAAGATGCTCGGCCAAGAATAATGTTTTTTCAATACTCCTTACATCTGTTTTCCCTAAATCCATTCTGATCGAACAAAAACGAATAACATAATTTACTCCTTATTTCCTCCTATACACTGGTGCCTGCGAGCATGTATCCTATCATTGAAAAACTATACAAATACGTTGATCCCTCAAGAGCAGTATCGATCCTGATCAAAGGATACAGGAGAAGAATAATCAGGCTAAGACCCGATAAGAGCATAGGCTATATTACAGCGGAACCAGTCTATGCTGAGATAGACAGGCCTTACACTAACTTATCCCATGTCGACGGATGGGCCGTTAGATCAGAAGACACGAGGAAAGCTTCCTCCGAGAACCCCATAAAGCTCAAAGTAAAAGAAGACGTCGACTCTAGAAGGGCTAGTGATACAATACTGGGGCCTGGAGAGACAGTCTTTGTCGAAACAGGGTTCCCTATACCAGTAAATACCGACGCTGTAATCCCCATAGAATCAACACGCAGAATAAATAATCATGTATACATCTACGCACCCGTACCGAAAGGATACAATGTATTCCCCAAGGGAAGCGACTTCCACAAAGGAGAAGAACTACTACCAAGAGGGGTAAGAATAACCAGTTA
Organism: Thermoproteota archaeon; assembly: GCA_013154205.1. Classification (GTDB taxonomy): domain Archaea; phylum Thermoproteota; class Thermoprotei_A; order Sulfolobales; family Desulfurococcaceae; genus JAADCY01. Next base: position 12,454 of record JAADCY010000153.1, read on the forward strand.
TGCATCCAAACTACTCATGGACGCAGGGGTTTGGCGGGTAAATGTTTATGATAAACCAAGAATAGCTGTCTACAGCACTGGTGTAGAGCTGAAAGAAGAACCAGCACTACCAGGTCAATCATACATACCTGATTCATCAAGACTATTTATAAATAAGGCGGTAGAAATGCTCGGAGGAAACATTATCGACACCGCGAACATACCGGATTCTAGCGAATCAATAGCAGGAGTTATAGAGGAGATCCTAGGCGACGCCGACCTAGTGGTCACAATAGGCGGGGTATCAATGGGCCCGAAAGACATGACTTGGACAAGTATAAAGAACAAGATAAAATACCTTGAAGTGTTCAGAGGCACAAAAATGCATCCAGGGCGATCAACAAGCGGTTTCAGAACACCAACAACATCAATAATAAATCTACCCGGCCTACCACAGTCAACCATAGCCGCGACACTCCTAATCCTAACCCCGGTCATAAAGTATATGGCTGGCGGCGAACCAGAGACCCTTAAGCCCAACTACACGGTTAGACTCGTAGAGAACTATGGGAGCGACAAATACCTTGGATTCCATAGAATAAGATATGTCGATATAAGGGACGAAGGAGCAGTCATTATTGAAAATAATCCATCCTACAATGTATCTACACCGCTCAGATATGCCGGCATAACTATTATACCTCCCGGTAAAAAGCCGTCGAAGAACGAGTTGATCCCAGTCTATAAGCCATCTATAATCTATGGCCTGGAACCATAGCACCTAAAGTTAATTAGGTTCCAAAGCACAACACTATACCAAAGTAAATCATACCCGATAGATTATGGAGGTAATAGTTTTTGAAGCTAGGCTTCTTCACTGAGAGACAGATAAAGATACTATATCTAAGGAACAAAGGCCTACTCTTAAGAGACGTAGCAGAGATCATGAAGACCAGCTACCAAAACATATCACTAATAGAGAAAAGAGTCTATAGGAACGTCAAGCTAGCCAAAGACACAATCCTAATATACAGGCTCATAACTTCCCCCGTAAAAATAATACTACCGACTGGTTCTCATCTAGCAGAAATACCCCGCAAAGTAATATTGGAATGCGATAAGAAAGGTGTGAAGCTCAAAGCAGACTTCACACTCATCTATAAGCTCATAAGATTCAGGACATCCGAAAACATAAGAGGGCAATACATCATCAAACCAATCCTACTAATAGTGGATCTCCAGGGCCAGCCATACGTCTACGACTACGAAAGCGTCGAGCCATACATCGATGAGATCGAGAGGATCATCGGGGAAAAGATAATCGAGAGATAGAATGGACGAGGCGTCGGCATCCGGCTTCTCCACACAGCCCCCTCAAGGGCTTCGGAGACTCCCTTTATCCCCATCAGGTAAGAAATGATCATGGCTACGGGGAAATAACCGTAGCGTTGAGGACAAGGCTGCTAGCCAGTATTATTTCTCCTAGCATTATGTATCCTCATAGCCTCGCTTATTACGTTGGGGTAGGGAGAACCCGCGCCTGTACACTCCCCGGTTGACAGGCTCGAATCCAGGCACACCCTGACCAGACCTTCCTCGATAAGATCATCAAGTAGGTTCTCTATTTCTCCACAATACATTCCTGTATATGTTAGGCGCCAATCACAGTCACGGAAACAAGGTGTAAGCCCATACTTGTAAGTAAACAGGTATACAAGATTGTGAAGCATAATCCTCGAAGGCCGATAAATCTCTATTAGATCAAGCAAAACCCTCTTTTTCAGCATCTCTTCTACCCTCCCAGAATATAGAAAGGCCTAGTTTTAAAAAGAAGGAAGAAAGGAAATACCCGAAAGTAGATAAAAGATAATGATTAATGGCTAATACTAGAACCTAGAACCTATGATAATACGGAAAATACCCGGTATATACAGAACAGTACAGATCAACTTGTCTCAGGAGGCTTTTCCTCAGAGGCCCGCCCTATAGCCTCATCGATTATCTCTTTAGCGAGAGATGTTGCAACAGCTATTTCGTTGCTTGACAAGCTCTTGTATTTCTCCCTATTAATATATATGAGGAATACTGCCTCCGGGATTATGCCATGTTCACGCGCGAATTTATCAAGTGGTATCTCGTGGAGATCATATATCCGGCCAGCCGCGGCTTTAACGATTAAGAGATACTTGAATAAGTCCTCAGCTGCTGAGGGGAATACATCTATAGATATAATGGTTACTTTGATGTCTTCCTGTCTGAACCCCTTGTCTTTGAGCAGACTGGATAGCTCGGAGCTTATCTGTTTGCTGATAGCTGATTGTATGATATCTTTGAATCTCTTCGAGAAGATATGCTTGGCATCATTCTTGTTGATAGTGTACTTGGCCAGGAGCTTCCATGCGGGCTTACGGATGTAGAGGAGGTTCTTGAGAGCCTGTCTTCCTAGTTCGCGGTACTGGTCGCCGCATATGGCTCCTATGTCGCCGCTAGCCATGATGTTCTGTAGTAATCCATATATGCTATAATCTGTGAGGGACATGTACGCCTCCAGATCGCCTTCTACCACCCGGTCTATTATCCCCGCGATATAGTGTTTAAGACAGCCTAAGAGGACACCTATTGTTTCGCTGAAAGCTAGATTTACATGGTGTAGGTACACGTTCTTATACATGAACTTCCTAGCATTAAGCAGTCTCACGAGGTCGTCTACACCCTTCGATTCTATGCCGGGGATCAATAGGTTCTCATAGGGTATGAGATACGTGTTCAGTATTAACCAGTCAATATTTATCTCCCCGAGAGGGAGGCCTGTGTAGTAACTATCCCTCTTCAAATAATCCAGTATATCTGCAGGGTAGAAGAAATCCCTTACAGCTAGCCTAACCACCATGTGGGCTGCGAGATCGGGGGATGGTCTGAAGAAATCCTCGTTACTTAATAAGCCCTTACTAGGGAGATCAGTGTATTTAGCCATACTATAAGGAGGCTTCATAGCAGTATCGAGGAGCTCAATAACGGTGTCGGCATCAACACCCTTACCACTATCCCTTATAACCCTGTGGATCACGCTGCGGAGATAATCACGGTAAAGCAGATACCCCATAACTTCATGATTACCGAACCTATATTCCAAGAAATCCTTGTTCCCAAGAACATATTTGTCGAAAGCATGGCTGAAAGGCCCATGGCCAATATCGTGGAGGAGACCAGTTATACGGGCCGCTAGGATAAGTTCACGTGCATGCCTGATCATGTATTTGCCGGTCTCTCCTTCATGATGCTCAATAAGCTCTAAGCTCCTAAGCAACTGATCCATAAACCTGTAAGCAATATGCATTACGCCCAAGCTATGGTTAAACCTAGTATGCGTCGCCGAGGGATAGACGAAATGAGCTGCTTGGAGCTGGAGGATATATCTGAGTCTCTGAAGAGGCCAAGTATCTATAATCCTGTCCTCCAGCCCCTTAACATACCTGATATAATTATAGATTACATCTCTGATCTGAGCATCAAACGGCATAATCCACAGCAAGCTGACCCCGCGTGCCCCGGGTTCTTCAGGCTTTGCCGTCCTAGCATGCTGCTGAGAGGCCACGGTATTACCACCGATCAATTATTCGTGGAATGATCATTATAAATTTTTCATAGGGCATGTAAACAATAATATATTTGGACACATCAGTTGTGACCAGTTGGTGGGGACAACGATACATATGAGAATAATAACTATACTCCTAGCATTTACCCTGATTATCGCAATATTAGCACCAGCCATTAACGCACAGGAGCCGGTGATAAGGTACATAGAGTACAGGCTAACAGGAAACTATAAGTGCCTAGGGAAAGGCCAAGTAATAGGTACGGGCACCTACGATATCATAATAAACATAACAATATATCCGGCTAAACTACTTCTTGAAAAACAAGTACATAACTTAACCGGAATAGCGGTCGTTCCAAACCAGATCGAGGAAGAAATGCTAGTCGACACCCGGTACGCCTACGCAGACATAAAGACCACTGGGGACATATACATTATGGACAAAGTATTCGGTCTCCTTCTAACACTCGGTCAGACAAAATATCTAACCACGGGTTCGTGGAAGCCGCCGGCAAGCCTGTATCAGGGAATTACAGCGATTTATGTCCCACCAGAAATACTAGAGATAATGAATGGTCAAACAGTGCATAACCAGACAGCGTCGTGGTTGACAAGGATAACGAGCAATACAAACGCACATATAGTAAAGACAAACAATAATTACGAAGCCACAGTCACGGCTTCAACCAAGCATTTCTACCTAAGAACAATACAGCAATACACGGCTCAGGGATGGTTATCCCAAGCAACAATATACATAGTGACAACAATAAACATCAATCCAAGCCAACTACCGTTCATATATTGGAAAACAATACAGGCAACACTCATAATACAAGCACAGCTCAAAGCAGAGAAAAGCAACATAATAAGCATACCTGAAAACCCGATCCAAATAATGATGAAGTACAGCGGAGCAATAATCATAGCGCTCATAATCATAGCAATAATACTGATAAAGAGGAAACTAGTGCCAATGATAAGAAACAGGATCTGTAGACAATAAATGGTTCAAGACATAGGATCAGATCCTCGTACAATAAAATTCCTATACATAATAATTTTGATAAGGAGTACTGTTGTTCTCATAGATTTGTTGAGGTAATTCTTTTAGGGATGTTGTAAGGGTTATATTTTGATTAAACAGGGTTCATTATCTAAGGGTGTGATATATTGGTTAGTAGGCATTGGATCGATGAACTAGCTGATAGTCTTGAGGAGAAGCTGAGATCTCGTGGCAAGGAAGTCCTAGTATTTAATGGTGGTTTAAGCGTTTCCGGTCTTCAACACGTTGGTCGTCTCAGGGGAGAGATAATTATTCCCGAGACTCTTCGTAGGATTCTCCGCGATAGAGGACTTAGGATCAAGCAATATCTTACTCTATATACACAGGATGCCTGGAAAGGTAAGGAGAGCCAGCGCAGAGCCTTCAAGGATCCAGGCGAGGCCAAGAAGTATGCTGGATGGCCCTTGATAAGGGTTCCCGACCCATACGGCTGCCATCGTAACTGGGTCGAGCATTTCTGGAATGATTTCGGCCCCTACATCAAGGAGTTTACTGATGGCGAGATAGAGGTTGTGACCACCACCGATCTCTATGCTGGCAAGCTAAAAGAATTTACTAAGAAGACATTTGAGATCAGGGATCGGGTTAGAGAGATAATAAACAAGTACCGTGGCAGGAAGAAGTACCCCGAGTCATGGATACCTTTCGAACCAGTATGCGAGAAGTGTGGCAGGATCGATAAGACAGAGGCCACGAAGATAACAGGAGGGGAAAAGGTCGAATACAGATGTAAGAACTGCGGCCACCATGGAGTAACAAGCATCGATAACGGCAAACTCAACTGGAGGATCGAATGGGTTGGAGTATGGTGGGCTCTAGGCGTAGATTTCGAACCATACGGCAAAGACCACGCCACACCAGGCGGTAGTAGGGATAGCTGTGTAGACCTGGCCGTAAACGCTTACGGAGTCAAGCCTCCGGAGGGAATACCCTATGAATGGGTAGCTATGAGGACACGTGATAAGAGAATAGTTGATATGTCGAGCAGTGATTTCACAGGCTTCACCCCACGTGAATGGTTTGAGGTTGCACACCCGCACATCTACAGGTTCCTCGTACTCAGGACACCGCCTATGAAGAAGCTAGTCGTAAGCCTCTACGAGATACCACAGTACTATAGCCAGTACTACCAGGCGGAACGCATATACTATGGTGTAGAAGACCCTGGCGATGAGGAGAAGAAGATCCTATTGTCTAGGAGCTACGAGCTAAGCTATCCACACGGCTCCCCACCGCCCGAAATGCCCGAACAAGTACCCTACACACACCTCGCAGTACTCGTACAGCTCGTCCCCAAAGAACTATGGGCCACGGAGGGCCTCAAGCGCTTGAGGAACAGCGGGCATCTACCGGAGAACCCGACCGATTACGGTGTCAAGAGAATACTCGAGACAATGGAGAAGGCGAGCAACTGGGTTAAAAAGTATGCCCCCGACTACCTCAAGATAAAGTTGCTACCAGAACCAGATCCCAAGATAATAGAGGAAATACCTCCAAATCACCGCGAAATACTCTATAAGATGGGGGAGATGCTGGAAGAGCTCAAGGAATGGAGTGATGAGGCCATAAAGAACATTATGATAGAGGCTACGAAGGAGCTGTCACCGAAGGAGAGGCGTGAGCTCTACCATAACTTCTATAAATTATTCCTAGGACAGCCTAGCGGGCCACGCGCAGCACCGCTCATAGCGTTAATTGGTAGAGAAACTAGTGTAAGGTTTCTTAAGTCTGTTAAAAAATAATTGGTGTTACAATTTCAAGCAATGTTGTCTTTTTAGAATGTTAATATTATTTCTTTTTGACTAGCCCTAGAACTATTACAGCTATCAGTATTATTACTGATAAGACGAGTCCTCCCTCGCTGTAGAGCGTTGTTGTTGAGAGCTTGTCCTGTAGCGATGTAATGTTCTGCGCGATACTGTTCTGTAGGGATGTTATTCCATTGATAATCGCTTGTTTCGATGCACTGATCATATTCATTATGCTCTGAGTGTTCGACTTTATGGTTTCAACGGACGGTAGGAGTTTGTTGATAGTAGTGTTTACACTGTTCAGACCAGTCTTCAGGCTTGTGAGTATCGTCTCTATGTTTGTCATGCTGTTGGCAATGTTCTTTATTTCTTCTCCATTGTTCTTGATAGCTGTTATGACTTGTGTTTTCAGAAGTGTTGATAGGGTTGTGAAGTTATTGGTTAGACTATATGCTATGGTGTGCAGCTCTGTGTTTATGTTATCAATACCATTGTAAAGTGATGATACCGCTACTATGGAGAAGCTATTATGACCCTTTAGATCAAGGTATCCATTACTCGATACTGCCTCAACATCTATTGTGTAGCGCCCAGGCTTTGATGCTTCAAACACTACCTGGTATGAGCCCTGCCCTAGCTTCTTAACCTCGGGCTTAACAGGTCCTGCAGGACCTGTTATATTGATTTTTATCTTCGCATCCACTGGTTCGCCCTTGTAATAAGTGTTAATCATAACGTTTATCTTACCGCCTGATGCTATTACTGGCGGGGCATCACTGGTTATTACTAGGCTATCTTTACCGATAACTTTGATCTCCGTCATTGTGAACGGCATTATTGCCTTTACTATGTCTGCTGGGATGTAGCCTACTGGCAATACTGTCACATTATATGCTCCAGGGGCTATGTATGGTAGTGCAAACTTCCAGTTGACGGAACCGTATTGTAGCTGTAGATCCGGTATCAATAGTCTTCCAGCAACATAGATGTTAACAGTTCTTGCACCTATGAGGTCTAATCCATAGGCCTTGAGCGTAACTGGTTCTCCTGGTCCGGTCACTGATGGGATGACTTGTACTCCAACAGCACCTATGAGTACTCTTATCTCGTCCCATCCGAATACTCCGAATTTGACTAGTATGAGGCCGTTCAACATATTGTTGAATCCGAGCGTGTAGTTATAGGTACCGCTCACGGGCATCGAGATATCTGTCTTGTTAACCAAGTAGAAGTCCATAAGTATCCCATAGATGTTGATTAACTTACAGTTTACGACTGATACCGTGTCCTGGCTACCCGTCAAGTATATCCATGCTTTCTGGCCGAAGCCATATATTGGCAGGTATCCTTGTGAGTAAGGAGATATCATGCCGGAAGGTAGCCGTGCAACATAGTTTCCTAGTTTCAGTACGCTGAGCCATGTTTCTTCTGCTGGAGACTTCCATACCGGTAGAATGAGGTTTGAATCTCCAAGTAGTGATAGCTTGAAAGCCTCGCCGAGCACGTACTGGTCTATCGTTGGTGTGCTTGTAAGATAATCCGTTATTCCCTGGCCTACCACGTAGCCTAGGGTTGTCTCGTTTGTTCTACCCATTAGTGAACCGTATGCCTTCAATATGTTATAGTGTACAAATGTAGCACCATAATAGATTACATGTTCAACACCGTTCATAAGGTAGAACATGACACCTATCTCTGCCGCTACCCTAGCACTGCCGATATAGGCTATTCCGCCGGCCGGAGACAATAGTATTGCTTCGCCGAATGTTGGTGGGCGGAAATATGGCGAGGGCACATTATTGTCCCATGCAGCATTCATACATGCGACACTAGATACTATTGGTACGCTGGGGTTTGTACTCATGGATTCTAGGTCGGCTACTGATGCTAATACCTCGAAGACCGTTGAGGGTATATTTTCTCTCCTAATGATCAGTCTATCGGCTAACGCTGTTCCAGAGCCATGGCATAGGGCGAAATACCACAGTGCGTCTTTCTTACCGCTGAGGATACTTAGTACCGCCTCCCTGTTGTAAGTCATGCTTGTCCTTGTCAACATGTGGACACGGAACATTGAGAGCTGTCCTTTTAGATTCATCATTGATATGGCTGATTCTCCGAACATTAATGAGAGGCCGAACGGGTATCCTCCAGTCATGTATAGGTCTCTGCTCTTACTAGCTGCTGAGCTATACCATGCTATTATCTTCTGTATTACCCTTTCAACCAGTACCGGGTTGCTGAACGGTATTCTCCCGACATATATGTTGGGTGCTAGGTCTAGGTCTGGGCTTGCATAGAAGAAGTCTGTTGGAACCCAGTTGTTGTAGGGGTCAAAGATCTTGTAGTGGTAGTAGAAGCTTGGAGGTATGTCCGACGTGTTGCCTATTATTAGTAGGTTATCGTAGCTTCCAAGGGTTTTGTTTAGATAATCAATTATCTTTAGAGCGAGAGTCCAGTTATAGGTCTTGGCAATGAACTTGTAGTAGTTATCCTCAAATCCTGGCCTATAGAAACCAGGGTACTCGGTGATATTGTTTATAGGTTTATAGTTCTTCCATATATAGCTCGTCGTGACGATTGTTACGTTGAATCCTTTATCCTTGTAGAAATCAGCGAGCTTACCTACTGTGCTGACTAGTTTATCAGTCGTTAATATTAGTAATGATTTCTGGGCGAAATAAACGGGGGTTGGTGATGGGTAGCTGACGTATATTGATGCTTTGTCTATGTAGAAGATGGTGTTTGTCACTGGGTTGTATTGAACAGGGTAGTATCTGATACTTATTATTGTCTTGCCATGCATTCCATGCCATACATTTACATCGAGGAGCTTTCCAGGATAATATTTATCGGCCGAATATATCTTTTCGTCAATCACGTACTGTAGGGACTGGTTATATAGTCCGCAGAATAATGGCTTTGGCGCTGGTATAACAGGGTTATCAACATGCTTTACGCTGAAATGCTCGACGTACACGTACGCATGGACAGCTCTCGCAGGCACATATCCATTTACTTCTACTTTATACGTGTATACTGGTAGCATCGGATGCCCGGGAGTATCAATGTATGCTTTGACGCCGTCGGCGAGTACAACTGTGTAGTGGCCATAGCCATGGGTGAAGTGATAATTGATATCAGCGGCGAAACCCGCTGGAGCGGCTACAGGGTGGTCAGTGTATGGTCCCTGAATTCCATGCTCGTTGAGGTACTGGTATGGTTGTGGGGACGCATATACTACTGCTTTTATTGGTGCAATAATCATTGTTATGATTAGGATGGAGATGAATATGTATTTGGTTATTTTATTCATTTGTTGCACCCTGTCTCAATTGGTTGGGATTATTAATGAATCCTAGAACGTTTAAATTTTCCCGTAAACTGGGGGGTCTAGCGATACATATTACATCATTATACGTAAAATAATATAGTGTAGGATAGATTCCGAAAAGGAGGTAGACAGCGCTATGCTCGAGAAGTTCACGGTCTACAATGGCGGTGTAAAACTGTACTTCGGCCCCGAAGTGATAGGGAATCTGAAGAAGCATCTGAAAGGGCATAAGAAGCTACTCATAGTATCCGGTAAGAGATCAGCGGATGTATCAGGGGCTTTCCCCGAGCTAAAGAAGATCCTGGATGAGAACGGTGTAGAATATGTGAGGTATACAGGTGTAAAACCCAATCCAACAGACGATGTCGTGGAGGAGATAAAGAAGCTATATCTTAGCGAGGGATGCGATGGAATAGTTGCTATAGGAGGTGGGAGCCCGATAGACTCTGCAAAGGCTGCACGTGTTTTAATCGCTGGCGGGGGAACAATTAAAGAGTATCTATATGGTCTCAAGAGGATCCCGGAGAACCAGCCCCCGCTATATGCGATAAACCTTACTCATGGTACTGGAACAGAGATCGATAGGTATTCGGTTGTAACGATAACTGAGACTAGGGAGAAGATAGGGTTCGGCCCAGGTTATCCGACGGCATCGATTGATGATCCTAGATACCTTGTCACACTACCTCTTAACCAGACAAGATATACGGCCTTGGACGCTTTCGCCCATGCGGTTGAGTCAAGCACGTCATCGCTGAGCAGTCCGTATACGAGGCTATTATCTCGTGAAGCCATAGCGTTAATAGTCAAGTATCTACCAGTAGCCGTGGAGAAACCAGGAGATCTCGAGGCTAGGTACTGGTTATTATATGCATCAATGATAGCTGGAATAGCCATTGACCACGGAGTAACACAGCTAGGCCATGGATTAGAACACGTATTATCAGGGCTGAAGCCCGAGCTACCACACGGTGCCGGCCTCGCAATACTGTATAAGGAGCTGATAAGGCATTTCTACAAGGAGAGACCAGCGGAGATGAAGTATGTGCTTGAACCACTAGATCCTAGTCTAAGACCAGTTCCTGAGGACGCGGATAAAGCACAGGAGGCATACAATAAGTTCCTAGAGAAAATAGGGTTCGACGAGACACTCTCCACGTACGGTTTCACCAAGGAGGACGTCGACGAAATAGTGAGGCTACTATATGAGACCAATCTAAGGAAACGTTACGAGCCCCTAACACCGTACGGTCTGCCCGATAAAGAGTATTTGAAACAATTGATCCTCAAGCTCCTCTAAGCCCACACTGGTTCTCCAGAAGAGCAAAAGCAATTATTATTTTTCCCCATATATTTCAAGACCAAAAAGCAGAGAGTCACAGGTCTGGAGGAGAAACTGTTTTGAAGAGAGAGGATTTCCTCGAGCATCTGAGGACGATTGAGGCTAAATGGCAGAAGAGATGGATAGAAGATCACGTGTTCGAGCCCCACCCCTTAGAGGGTAGGGAGAAATACTTCATAACAGTTCCTTATCCGTACACTAATGGGCCTCTACATATTGGTCATGGTAGAACATATACTATCGGCGACATAGTCGCTAGATATAAGCGGCTCCGAGGATACAACGTATTATTCCCTATGGCTTTCCACATAACTGGTACACCTATTATAGCTATTTCCGAACGCATAAGCCGTGGCGACGAGAAAGTAATCCAGATGTACCGTCACTACGTAGGCGTATATATCAGTGATGAGAAGAAAATCGATGAGATAGTAAAGGAATTCAAGGATCCGCTGAAACTAGCTACTTTCTTCGCCGAGAGAATACATAGTGATTTCTCCGCTCTCGGATACAGTATTGATTGGAGAAGAAAATTCCACACAGGCGAGCCCATCTATAATGCATTTGTCACGTGGCAATTCCTAAGACTCAGAGAGCTTGGACTAATAACTCAGGGAGACCACCTTGTAACGTATTGTCTCCTGCACAAACAGCCTGAGGGCGAAGACGATATCAAGGACGCGGACACAAATCCGGTCGAGATCCTAGAGTTTACGGCCATAAAGTTCGAGCTCGTAGACCAGCCGAAAACATATCTCGTGGCAGCGACGCTTAGACCAG
>JAADCY010000207.1 GCA_013154205.1 Thermoproteota archaeon
TTACAAGGCCGGGTTCGCCTGGGAACGGCGGAGGTCCGGGGTTCAAATCCCCGCGGGCCCACTCTCATTATTTCCTGATATACTTCGATATTAATCCTATGAATGGAGGTAATGATCTCGTCTGCAATACCAGTCTACCAGGCCCCTCTACCTCGATCACGAGTCCTTCACCACCAAACAAGAATGATTTGAGGCCGCCGAACTTCCTTACCTTCCATTTCATACCATTATCCATCGCGACAAAGTGGAAGTTATCGACAATTACTCTCTCTCCGGGTTTCAACTCTAGTTTCTCGAGCCCACCATAGCTAGTAACCCAGACGAGCCCATGACCTTCGGCTTTCAGCCAGAAAAGCTCTCCCTCAGCTAGCAATCCGCGGAACCCGCGCCACGCAGTCCCTATAGATATGTCGCCATGATGTGCTAGATAGCTTGTATCCTGAATTATCAAGCCTTTACCATCGATTTCAAGCGCTTCTATATCGCCTGGGAGGCTGGGCGCAAACCATATCTCCGCCTGTGAACGTGCCCGATACGTGTTTAGCCAGAAACTCTCTCCTCCTAACATGGATCTCATTATTCCTTTCAGTATTCCACCGCTACTTGTCTTGATCTCTATATCTCCTTTCATGTAAACCATTGCGCCGGGCTCGGCTGTAACGTTCTCTCCCGGTTCAAGTTCAACCTTTAGTAATGAATAGGATGGCTTACAAGTAACATTCCATTTCATATAATATTCACCACAAATTCAGGTCTTACATAATAATACTTGGCCATCCAACATATATTTTCCTGTAAAAAAGAGGTGGTGCTGAATGGTTTCGTTAGGGCCACGAGATCCTGAGGGCTATTACGTCATAGTGCTAGAGAAGAGTTGTTACGATAGGATAAAGCAGTATTTGACGGGACTAGACACAATGGATTTAGGTGACGAGGTAGTAGTTAGGACGAAGAGTAGATCAAGGGGAATTGGGGTTTTAAGACTCAAAAAACGCTATTGTCGTTAAAATAGCTGCGCTCTATAATGTTCTCGGCATGTTATAATGGTTTATGGCGTACCCGCGATACCCGGTAATTTAGGAAAAGGCGTCGCTAGGCCGACATGCTTTAGTCCCGCTAGGAACCGTGTTAGACGCTCGAGTCCAAGGCCCCATCCAGCACTCGGTGGTATACCTCCTTTTCTCGCTAGATCAAGGAACCACTCATACTTCTCTAGTGGTTCGCCGACAGCTTTTATTCTCTTAACGAGTTCTTCGTACCTATATTCTCTCTCACCGCCATCTATTACTTCGCCATATCCTCTGGGCAGTATCAGGTTGAAATCCCTGTTATACTCAGGCCTATCTATATCTGGGAGATAGTAGAAGCCGCGGCTCACAACGGGGAAGCCCGTAATCCACACTGGCGAGTCATACTCCAGGGCTATGGCTGTCTCTGCTTCATGGCTTAGCTCCTTACCCCATTCAACACTGTATCCCAGCCTCCTAGCAACATCTAGTGCTTCGTCATAGGATAGTCTCGGGAACGGGGGTTTGAACACGTATGGTTCTACGCCTAGCTCCTCGTATAGCTCTCTTTTCTCCTTCGCTAGTTTTTCTGATACATACTTCAACATTCTCTCAGCAAGCCCTATTACATCGTCAATACTGGCTAGAGCCCACTCCAGATCTATCTGGGTGAACTCTACCAGATGTCTCCCCGTACTAATGTTCTCCGGAGGCTCTTCTCTAATGTTTCTCGCTACATAGAATATCTTCTCAAACACTGCTGCTGATGATTGCTTATACATTATTACACTACTGGTTAGTTCATACTCGATACCGTATAGCGTCGTTTTTAGTTTTCTAGCCCCTCTTAGCCCAGGATCACTGACCACACTAGCCATCGGGGCCAATAGCTCTGTGAATCCCTCACGATATAGGAATTCCCTAGTGTACTCGAGTATGTGCTGCTGTAATTTTACAACATATTGAAGCAATCCGCTGCGGAGAACCCATGGCGAGAACTTAGCGGCTATGACAGGGTCTGTATCGGATGTAATACTGGTATAATCGTATTTTCTCTCTTCATATGGCAGTGTTATAGGTACTGTCTCCTCGGCTACGAGGACTCCATCCTCAACCCTTCCCCTAATAAGAACCAGAGACTCAACAGGTAGTTCAAGTATCTTCTTAACGCCTCTTATCCTGAACTCCCTGTACCCGCTAGAATCTCTAAGGAGGACGGTATCGCCATGTTTTTTCACTAGCCAAGCCACTATAACGGCTTCTCCATCCTTATCCAGGTACTTTAGAAGAGTTCTCTTAGACATATAGGGTTTCAGATACTTAGGATGAATAACAGATGTTTCCGACCCACTAGTTAAAACACATCCCTCATATCACCTAGTGCCATATTTTGGCACATGGACACCTATAAAAACACACTGATAATCATTTCTGTAAAATTTATGAAATACACATGGAAGAGATCATAGATAAGCCGGATGCATAATGGGTATTCATTATTCAAAATTCTTCCACTTATTGGGAACTAAGCAGTTCTACTTTTAGCTACTCCTTTATATCGTTGCCATGATCTTGTTTAACTTGGCTCCTATAATGTCAGCCGTATCGATCGTATAACTGGACAATTAGAGATCATCCGGTTTTCAATATGAAAAAGTCTTCTTTAACCCGTAGTAAAGACTGTTCAAGAATTATATGACCATATCTCTTCTAGCTATACGTTCTGTCACTATATTAGAGTATTTATAGTGCTCAAGGGATCAATATCCAAGGTATTTTAAACTCCAGTACTCTATCACTTAATTGAAGACATACAAAACATACAAAAAATTATATTAAAAATGTTTTTCCTTTGGAAAATTAATCATAAGACAAAAAAATTATTTAAAAACTTGAAAAACAAAACATTGAGAAATAAATCTGGGTGATATTCAATATGACAATACGTTCATTTGGTGTTTTAGTACTTATAATATCACTTCTATCTATAATGCTGATAACTGGATTAGACGTTCTACATAGTGCTCTACCAGTAAATCATGTTAATAATACGTACAAAATCCTTGCTGATTCTGGGGATCCCTCTTGTACCAATCAGGGGAGCAGTCTCTGCGACTCTATTGTGGTAAGTGCACAGATAACTGGTCAAAGCGATTTGGACTCGTATGGTTCGGGAAGTGCTACAGGTGATGCACTACTAGGTGGTTCATGCTGTGTTATTGATAGTTACGCAGAAGTTCAGATAGGATACTATGATACTTCTCTAGGCATATATCGGTATGTAACTCCAATTCTCTGGCTTGATGGGAGTACGGTATCTTATAGTTTTCATCCTGCTGGTAATATAATGTATACTTCAGTTGTTCAGAATATGTGCGATAATGTTGAGCCTTCAGTAGCAGTATCTCTTGATGGAACGTGTTTCACATGATAATATTGGGTGATATACATGGTAGGAAATAAGACTTCCAACTATATTCTTACTGGTATCGCAATCACTATTGTAATTTTATTGCTCATACTTAGTGGTATAATGAATAATGCTCTATCATCTATAACATCTATTAATCTACCTGGTCCGTCAAGCGTAACAAATTCATATAGTACGTCATATAGCGTTAAAAAATCAAATGAAACACTATATTATATAAAAACCATAGGCAGTATTAAAGATGCGATACATTCATACATATTCAGAAGTATCGTTACTAAAATAATCAATGAATATGGAAAAGGATTAATTAACAATTCATTTAACCCTAGATATTATGTTATACTCTATAGTAACTACAAGGATTACAAAAACATAATGACACAACATAATGATCTAGAGAGTATAAAGACTCAATTAGATAAGATATCATGTAGAATACTAGCTTCAGAAATGTATATAGCTATACAGCATTATAGTAGGGGCAAGATCAACATAACGCTCGTTTTCAGAAAAGGCATAGCAATATGTGGCGAAAAATACAGGCCTATTCCACGAATAGACTCTCACTGGATAATTAAAGACGGATTCCATATCGCGGTATTCAATTACCTAAACATTACTAGGACTGTACATGTTAACATGCAGACTGGATTTGCGTTCGACAATCATAGGAAGTACATTGGTGAATGGATTTTCAATCTAGAGAAGATTGACTTAGCTAGTAACAGTACTTTACTACTATACAATGTACTTCCTAGAACGATAATGAAGGTTGACAACAAGACGTATTCACTGGCGAATTTGATATATGTGGAGAAATACGATGATATGTATATTGCTAAACCAATTGTAATATTGCGAAACAAGACGATCATACATAGAGGCGGATTAATTTTAATGGAAAAAATGATTTCGCCATACCAAAACACTAGCTCCTGTCCTATCTGTGGGGAGAATATAAGAATAAAGAACCTACCACCGTTCTTAGTCTATCGCAGATCAATACCTGAAAATAGGACATTGATAATGTATTGTGTGAATAACTACAAGTTATCAAGGGTTAATCATCATAGGGAATTAATGAAGATAATCATTATTGGAAAACATGAACATATATTCAAAACAATTAATGGTGAAATAAATATTGATCATATAATTTATGGTGTGAAGATACAGAATAACGTATATGTTATGGGATTAGATCTAGGACTAATTAACGCCACATATAGTAGCGATGGTAAACTCCTTGAATTAAAAATGTCTGTAACTACCGGGCTATTATATAATGCATTGCCGATGATAATAGACAATGCATTCTGTATAGGATATAACTCGCTGGTTGATGCTTCAGCCATAGAGATAATTATTGTTAATAAATAGGAGCATCAACTCACGGTAGCGAAATAATAATAAAAATAGTATTTTTAAGATAGGAGTAATAATTAGACTCGATATGTTTTATTTTTGTATCGATTATGAACATAGATTATACAAAGGCGGCTATGTATTATGTGATTCTTACGAAGAGTTCATCTGAATATATTCAGGACTATATTTGTTGTCTAGAATTGTGTATAATTAATGTTACCAGTAGTAAAGTTCCGACAGAACGAATTGTTGTCATGTTGTCACCCTTTAACAATTATTTCTTTGATTGATACAGGCCATATAACAACGTGTGGCGTTTCCGACACTATGTTGTCTGTCCCCACTATGTTTGCTCCGTTGAATACGTATCCTGGTTTTATGAAGCTGGGTATCCAGATATACATTGTTACGACTACTGTCTGGTTGGCTCGGAGGACTAGTCTTGTCACGTTATACCATACTAGGTCGTTGGACCGCATGGCTATGAGGTATGGTTTACCGTTTCTCGTGACGATTAGGACGGGGACCTTGTCCTTGTTGAAGCTGTGTAGCTCCATTATGTTGAGCATTATTTTTCTGATGGTCTTGTTGTGTATTCTATCGAAATCTGTAGTGTTGCACATCAGTATTATCAAGTGTTTAGAACTATACAGCTTGTCCAAGTCCACGTAGTATGTGGGAATATAGGTATAGTACATGCCATCTGGTTTAACGCCTAGTAGGAGGACTGCTTTCTGCGGGGCTTGTGGCCCTGCTATGTAGGTTAGTTTTACGGGTACTTTGAGTATTTCTCCCGGCCTTGCAACTAAGTGTTGCCTATACACCTTAATTATAACGCTACCCCAATAGGGTGGTAAATCCTTAGGGCTTCCTATAGTGTTTATTATTCCGATAAGTGTTCTTGTTGATGTAGGTGTTGAGCTACTTGTAGTAGTGGAGGTTGTTGTGGCACTGATAGAAGTTGTTGAACTGTTGTAAGCGTCTTTGTTATTTTCGCCGGTGTTAATTGTATTGGTGATGAAGGGTATGGTGATTAAGATAGCTAGGATTATGATAGACACGAGTATATAATGAGTTGCTTTCATATTTCTGGTATCCTCCGTCTTGATAATACTTGTGTTGTTATTACTATATATCTTTATATGAAAAATTTTGAAACAGTATGATGTATTATAGATGAAGTAAAACGAATATGCAATATAGCTGATTAATTAGGTATGAAGAATGGGAGACATGGACTAGTAAATATGGTCCCGCGGGGGGGACTTGAACCCCCGACCACCCGGTGACTGCGAGCCACACCGCCCCGCCTTCATCCGGGCCCTATTATAGACGGGCCGGTCTGGCGGGTGGGGGGCTCGGCTTCCCCACTACAGCCGGGCGCTCTGCCGCTGAGCTACCGCGGGACCGCCCATTACTGTTC
>JAADCY010000046.1 GCA_013154205.1 Thermoproteota archaeon
AGATACTCTTAACACAGCCATTAATGAAAGGTAGAAAAGTATACGTCGTAACCGACGCAGGCGGAGTAGGAGTAATGTTGACAGACGCCCTTACAATGGAGGGCTTCATACTGCCACGCTCCCCGGAAGATTTGAAGCAGGAGTTGCGTAAAGTACTGCCGCCTCATTGTATCGTCGAGAACCCGATAGACCTGACAGGAGACACTGATGACGACCGCTACAAGGTAGTCCTAGACATACTGCTCCCAAGAGACGATGTTGACGCTGTAGTAGTAGGTGCGCTCCCACAAGTGCCAGGTATTACATCAAAGCTAGCAGACTACCTTGCCGAGGCCAGAAAATATGGTAAACCAATAATAGCCATATCCATAGGCAGTAAGGAAGCGGAGAGATTTAAAGACTTGCTTGAAGATAAAGGGATATCAGTATTTGAATCCCCTGAGAGGGCGGCGAGAGCCCTCAGGGCACTATATCTGTATTCAAAGATAAGAGGAGTTGCGAGGGAGTGATCCAAGATGGTAGAGCCCAGAGAAATAATTCTTAATGCATTAAAAGAGGGAAGGAAAAAGCTCCTAGAGCACGAAGCACTCGAAGTAATCAAAGCTTATGGAGCACCAATAGCAGAAGCCGCTCTAGCCAAGACACCCGAAGAAGCCGGAGAAATCGCTGAGAAAATAGGCTTTCCAGTCGTACTAAAAATTGTTAGCCCAGACATTAGCCACAAGAGCGATGTAGGCGGAGTAATCGTTGGTGTAGACTCTAAGGAAAAAGCTGTCGAGGCCGCTAAGAAGATCATTGAGAACGTATCAAAGAATGTGCCTAACGCCCGTATTTCAGGCATATTAGTACAGAAAATGGCTAAGAAGGGACTTGAGGTAATCGTTGGTGGTCTCAGAGACAATATCTTCGGCCCAGTAGTAATGTTCGGTCTTGGAGGAATATTCGTAGAAGTATTGAAAGACGTATCATTCAGAGTAGCACCAATAACCTACGAAGATGCCTACGAAATGATGAAAGAGATCAAGTCAGCTAAACTCCTAGAAGGCTATCGTGGACAGCCGCCAGTCGATAAGAAAGCCATAGCAGATATAATCATCGCTGTTGCGAAGCTCCTAGAAAACAACCCAGAAGTCGACTCGGTAGACTTAAATCCTGTAATCGCCTATCCAGATGGAGCAGTAGTTGTGGATGCTAGAGTTATACTGAAGCAGTAAGGCAAGGTGTGGGTAATATCATGGAACAAGATAATGGCGGGCAGAACTATCAGCAGCTACTAACGGAAATAAGTAATCGGATAGGGGAAGTCCGTAATCAAATTAAATCTTTTAAAAACGAACGCGCAATCCTCATTTCTGAATTAAGAGATCTTAGGTCTGAAAGAAGAAAACTTATCGAACAGCTTAAGGAACTAAGATCACAACTTAAAGAACTCAATATTAAGAGACAAGAACTAGTAGAAAAGATCAGGAAGCTACGCAGCGAAAGACGCGAAAAAATAAAGGAGTTACGAACACTCCTGAATCTTGCTAGGGAAAAACGTGAGCAACTACAGATATTGGATCAAGAGATAAGAATGCCTATTTCTGCCATAAGGAAGGAAATAGAGAGGCTTGAGTGGATACAGCAGACACGAATACTCTCCGTGGAAGAAGAGAACAGGATCATTAGAGAAATAGCCCGCCTAGAGGATTTATTGGAGAAAGCACTGAAGGCTAAGCAGGAAAAGAAAGAATATATCGAGCTACGTGCCGAGCTAAAGGGCTTAAGGCTTGTCATTAATGCGCTTACAAAGGAGATCAACTCGATAAGCGATAAGATCAGTAAATTGGATGAAGAGAGAAACGCTTTAAGAACAAGAATTAATGAAATGAGTGGAAAAGTAGATGAGATCAGTAAATCTATTGAAGAAAGACAGAAACGTCTAGATGAGATCTCAAACGAGATCAGTAAGAGCATCACAGAACTCAAATCGTTGCGTGAAAAATACCAGGAAATATTGAAGGAGATAGAGAAATCTAAGCTTAAGAAAATACTCGAAGAAAAACGCCGTAGAGTTGAAGAGAAGATTAAGCGCGGTGAGAAGAGGTTAACACTGGAGGAACTAAAAATATTGTATGGTGATGTTGAAGATATCTTTGAAGAAACGAAATAGAAGTAAAGATTAGTTAACAGTTTTCAAGAATGTTTTATCTTCCAAATCTTCTTTCTCTATGCTGGTAGTTTCTAATGGCTCTCCAGAAATCGATCTTTCTGAATTCAGGCCAGAAGACATCGCAGAAGTAGAGTTCGCTATAAGCTGATTGCCATAAGAGGAAGTTACTTATCCTAACCTCGCCGCTTGTTCTAATTATTAAGTCGGGATCCGGTATGCCGTCTGTGTAGAGGTAATGTGAGAACACGTTCTCATCGATTTCTTCAGGATTAAGCTTTCCCTCCTTGATGTCTTTGCCTATCCTTTTAACAGCATTAATGATCTCGTCACGTCCTCCGTAGCATAACGCTATATTTAGCACATGTTGATCGTAATCCTTGGTTATTTCCTCTAGTTTTTTGGCGAGTTCAACAATATCTTTCGGAACAAGATCTAGTTTTCCAAATACTCTAACACGTACTTTGTTCTCATGGATAGCTTTCATATTCATTAATTCCTTGAGTCCTTTTCTAGCGAGTTCGAAGAGATGCTTCCTTTCTTCCTCGGGCCTATATAGGCAGTTTTCGCTCGACATAGCATAGATCGTTATAGCCTTAACATTAAGTTCGAGGATCCAATCTATAACGTCTTTTATCCTCTCATATCCGATCTTATGGCCAAACATGGGGTCCATGCCAAGTCTCTTAGCCCATCTCCTATTCCCATCAGGTATAATGCCTATATGAACGGGGAAGGGCCCGTCTTTTATCTGCATCCAAAGTATTTTCTCGTAAAGCTTGTAAATAGGCTTGGACACGACTTTGTAAATCTTGAAAAGCGCTCCCTTTATTGACGTCATGATATATCCCTTGTTGGTCTTAAGGACTCAGTATGAATACTTATTAAATATCCTGTTTTTACTCTACGAATAGACCCCCATATAAATGGTTTGAAACAAAATGAATTGGCAGGGATCACTGTTGGGTAGAACGATTAACATATATGTTGGAACCGAGAACCCGGCTAAAATCATTGGAATAGAAAAAGCATTTAGGCTAATCGGTGAGCCCAATACACATACTGTTCGTGTAGAAGATCTTAAGCCACAGCCGGTAGGAATTAATGAGATTGTCTACGGAGCCGCTAAAAGAGCCGTAATATCCTATAAAAAGTGTATATCGCGTGATTGTTTTGCTGTTGGGTTAGAAGCCGGTATAATTAGTTTATCTACAGGATATTGTCATAGCGGCCAAATAGCCGTCATAATTCACGATGATAAGTATAGTATAGGCACAAGCTTGTTCTTCCCATTACCGGATAAGCACTGCAAGGATCTTATCGGCGGGAAAGAGTTAGCCGATATAATGGCTAGAGAATCGGGGCTGTCAAGCATACGTCGAAACATTGGCGCTGTCGGATATTATACATATGGCTACATTACACGGATAGAGCTAAGCTATCAGGCAACATTATCCGCTCTGATACCATTCATAAACAGAGATTCTTTCGAACTTCTTCCGGATATTAGAAAACTGGAAGAAATCCTTAAAATACAATAAATACTAACCAACTCTATCTTAGGAGGTGCGTAGATAATGTCATGGTACCAGGGTAATGATTTAAAGAAACCGACTGGCGGACGAAAAGTAATGGCTCGCCTCAAGAGAAAATACGAGCTAGGTAGACCGCCGACCGAAACTCAGCTAGGGCCAGTAGAGCGCCGTAAAATAATACGTGTCCGCGGAGGAAACATGAAAATAAGGCTTAAGAAAGCAACATATATAAACGTGGCAATCCCCGGTGAGAACAAGGCTAAAAAACTAAGAATACTAGAAGTCGTCGAGACACCTTCTAATCCGCAGCTTGCCAGAAGAAACTATATCACTAAAGGAACAATTGTCAGAACAGAAATTGGATTAGTACGTGTAACCTCAAGGCCTGGCCAGGACGGAGTACTTAACGGTATTTTGATCAAAAAGGAGCAGTGAAGATCTCAAGCGGTAGCTAGCCATAATAATGTTATTTATAAAAATCATAATCCCCCTCATTGAGCTCAATAGGATGCTCTCAAAGATTTAAAAGGTGTTTTTGTATGAGCCGCGAATATCAAGGTAAACGCATAGTAGTTTATCCTAATTACATTGATTCGAAAAAGTCGAGGAAAATGGGTAGAAAAATATCATTTGCTGACGCTGTATCTAATCCTAAAATCGAGGAAATTGTAAGGGCGGCGGAAAATCTAGGGCTAGAGCCACAAGTTGATGAATCGAGATATCCACGTGAATGGTGGAGTACAGATAAAAGGGTAATCGTTCTTAAACGAGATAGTAAACTTAATACTCTAAGATTAATTGCTAGAGAAATCAAACGTTTAAGGGAGAAGTATTAGCTGTGGTAATACCTTCTGGTATTAAATTCGTACTATTGAAATGAGTATTCCTTATAGTATTACTACAAAATTAAAAAGATTGATTAAACCAGCAGGTAATACCATTGGTACTTGATCAATTATTTGAAGAGGCCTTACTCTTAACTATTTTAGATTTAAAAGTAAATACCGGAGTATTACCCTCCCCCGGTGGATTAAATGAAAAAACTAGGGTACATCGTTAACAAAACCAAAGACGGTCTCATCATTGCTCGAAGCATAATCAGGGATCCACGGAGACTCGTAGGGCATACAGCCTACGATAAGGATCTTAGAAGGATTGGAAAGATAGTTGACGTTATAGGACGTATTGACGCGCCATTTGTCGTGATAAAGCCAGAATCCAAAGAAGTCGTTGAATTCGTGGATACAGGCCCCGTCTATTACTACGTTGAACGCAGGCCAAGGAGATTTCTGAGGAGAAAGGGAGGGAAAATGAAGAAGAGAAGGGGGAGGGGGAAGAAGCGCTCTAGAAGGAAATAATGCTTTGTTTTGGGTGATTGTTTTGAAGTACGAGCACATAGATAAGGTTTGCCCTTATTGTGGCAGTTCATCAATAATATTTGATCCTGATACACACGAGTACGTATGTACAAAGTGTGGCGCCGTCATTGATGATAGGATAATCGATGTTGGAAGAGATTACAGATTCTTCGAAAACGAACTTGTGACACGTAGAACAAGTGGAGCGTATACCAACAGAGTGCATGATGGTGGTCTTGGCGCAACAATAGTCGGAGGAATACGTACGTCTGACAAAGAAGTTATCAAAAAGTGGAGAGAAATAAGGCGGATTCAGAAGAAAGCACGTGTATCTAAAAAAGACCGTATTGTTGAACGTGCCCTTAGGCATTTAAATGATTATGTAAGACTTCTCAAACCACCTAAATATGTAGCAGAAACAGCTGGTAATATTTTACAGAAAGCTGTACAGGGGAAGAACTACAAGAATAAAACCCTTAAGATGATGGCAGTTGCGTCAATATATCTAGCATATAAGGTACACGGCATATTCAAGTCTGCAAAGCTCTTTGCGAAAGAAGCAGGCATATCCTATCGTGACTTATGGCATGCCGAAAAAAGAATACATCAGGCCATAAGCGATATAAATAAAATGATCAAAAGAGATGATCCTGCCTTCTTCGTACCATATCTAACACACAAGCTGGGATTGTCAGACAAAGCTAGATTCCTCGCAGCATATCTAATAGATCTCTCCAAGAAGCTGGAGCTAAACAACGGCAAAAGCGCTATAGGCTTAGCGACAGCCGCAGTCTATGTTTCATCAATATTGCTTGATGAAAAAAGAACACAGCTCGAGGTAGCAAGTGCCGCTGAAGTAACAGATGTCACTATCCGGAACAGGTATGGCGATATAGTTGATAATCTCGATATAACTGTTGAGCTCTAAGCTGATTTTTCAATAACTATTAACTTTATTACATTTTTAATTTTATATACTTGTTTGAATACTCTAATGGCTTTCTTCGAGGAGTTCTAATCTAATAGTTTCACTGGGATAGAAATATATTCTTCTTGATTGAACTAATAACATGGTTAACGAGTATATTGATACAAGATCAAATAATGTATGATTTAGCATGATACTAAGTTTGCTAAGGGGATAAGTTTGCCAAAAGAATTAACAGAACTCGAC
>JAADCY010000181.1 GCA_013154205.1 Thermoproteota archaeon
CTATTCCTGCGATTATATCGTATTCTAGTAATGATATATCGGATGCTATTGAAAGCATTATTTTCCTATATAGTTCGGGATATGATGGAAGCTCTCTTAAATCAATGTAGTATGGGCTCTTTTTACCGCTTGTAAGGATAAAATCGCCGAACTTTATTATTCCATGCCTATACATTTCGATAATCGTGTTTTTCACGTTCTCCTTCATCTTAGGCTCACCGGCTCATCATGAATATGTGCTATACGGCTAGCCGCCTCTAATGGATTTGGAGAATACAGGATAGATCTACCTATTATCTCGTAGTCCGCACCAGCTCTTAGGGCTGAACCGGGCTTAGCGCCTTGGACACCGATCCCTGGAGAATATATTTTGACATCTATATTTCTCGATAGTAGTTTCTTTTTCACATATTGTATTATATGTGGCCGTGTAGCAGGGACTACTATACCGTAGGGCTCTAGTTTATCAACAACATTTATGATCTTATCTAGAACGTGATCCATTATGTCGGTTGAGCCGGGATGACTCATCGATGCTACTAGGATCAGTTTGAGCCCTTGTTCATCGATGTATTCCTTAAACTCTTTGAGTGCGCCATCTAAACCTATGAATGCATGCGCTATTACTTCATTTGCGCCCGTACCTATAAATGGTTCTATAGTGGATATCATTACAGGCGCTATATCGGCTAGCTTGAAATCAAGGATCACATGCTCTGTATCCTTTGCTACATCAATAATCTTCTTTACACCAGGCATGCCGAACCTGACTAGTAGCGGTAATCCTATCTTGACTCCAGCAATGTATTTTTTGACAATATCAATCCTCTTTGTGATCTCATCTACACTGATGTCTCCATAAGGATCAACTGCTAATATTATTCTAGACATTCACGTATTCACCTCTTTGATTGTTTTAATAAAATAATTATATATTGGAGATGGATTAAGCGGTCTGCTCCTGAACTCTGGGTGGGGCTGGCTCCCGAAGAATAATGTCTTATAATTATCCATCTCTATGAATTCAGGGTATCCTTCTACGCTCCATCCGCTGACCCGTATTCCCGCTGATTCAAGCTTATCTAAGAATTTAGGATTAACCTCATATCTGTGCCTATGTCTTTCATAGACTATCTCTTTCTTGTACATCTCGTACGCTATTGTTCCCTTGACAATTCTGATTGGATGTGCGCCTAGCCTCATTGATCCGCCGAGATGTTTCACGTTATATTGGCTAGGCAGTAGATCTACTACGGGATAAGGAGTGCTAGGATCTAGTTCGGTGCTATTAGCTTTTTCCCAGCCGATAACGTGTCGAAAGATTTCTATAACCATTAACTGCATGCCAAAACATATTCCGAGGACAGGCTTATTGTTTTCTCTTAAAGCTTTTATCGCGGATATCTTGCCTTCAGCTCCACGTTTACCGAATCCCGGCAATATTACTGCTGCATCGGTCTCTTCAATAATTCTCTCTGTATCTATCTTTCCTTTCTCGATATCTGTTGACTCATACCATTTTAGCTCTATGCCTATGTTATTCCATGCTCCAGCATGACGTAGTGCTTCGATTATACTGATATAACTATCGTGGAGTTTTGTATACTTACCTATCATTGCGATTCTTATTTTTCTACGGGCATTCTTGATCCTGTTTACGAAGTCCTCCCATCTAGATATGTCGGGTTCCCTATATTCTAGGCCTAATAGTCTTGCTATGTAGCGTGTATAGCCCTTAGAGTGTAGGAGAAGTGGTACCTCGTATATTGTTTCTACGTCTGGATCCCCGAAGACAGCATCTATTGGGAGATTAGAATAGAGAGCTATTTTCTGTCTTGCTTCAGGCTCAAGATCCCTCTGTGAACGAACAACCACTATGTCAGGCATTATACCTATTCTTCTCAGCTCCTGAATACTATGCTGAACAGGTTTAGTCTTCTGTTCTCCTGTTACGGATAGGATCGGCGCAAGCGCTACATGTATTGATATAGTATTTTCTCTCCCTTCCTCGATACGCATCTGCCTTATTGCTTCAAGGAATGGAAGGCTCTCTATATCTCCCACTGTACCACCGATCTCGACGAGTACTACGTCAGCACCGCTTTTCCTAGCTATTCCACGGATACGGTTCTTTATCTCATCGGTCACATGAGGTATTATCTGTACGCACTTACCAAGATATTCTCCACGCCTCTCCTTAGTTATTACGGATAAGTAGACCTGACCAGTCGTTATATTGTTCTCCTTACTAAGATTGATCCCTAGAAATCTCTCGTAATGGCCGAGATCTAGATCTGTTTCTCCTCCATCCTCGGTGACGAATACTTCACCGTGCATAAAAGGATTCATAGTGCCTGCATCGACATTCACATAGGGATCTATCTTGATCGCAGTGACACTATACCCCATGCTCTTGATCAGAAGGCCTGTTGACGCGGTTATTATTCCTTTACCTAGCCCTGAGAGGACTCCTCCTGTGATAAATACGTATTTTGTCTTTGACACGTGCCCACTCCAAGATTTTAGATTATTATTTCTATTAAATTCTACCCCGATCATACGGCGTAATAATTTAAAAACAAGTAGTTGAATAGCCTAGAATATGGCGAGCGAGAACATATCTATAAGGTATATGTCGTGGAAAGAGCTTCATAGAGCTTTAATACAATTAGCTAGGAGATTGTATGATGATGGCTTTATCCCGGATATAATATTTGCTGTTCTCAAAGGCGGATTAATACCAGCAAGAATACTATCGGATCTAGTACAGGTCGACGAGATAGGGTTCATAGGCGTAAAGTTCTATAAAGCCGTGGGTACAAGAATGGCTAAACCTCATCTAACGCTACCACCAACACATAGGATCACAGGCTTGAATGTCCTCGTAGTTGATGATGTAGTTGAAAGCGGTAGAACACTTCAACTGGTAGTTGAAGAACTGTCAAGATACGAGGCTAAGGAGATACGAAGCCTTGCCTTATTCGTGAAGCCTCAGAGAACTATTTCTCCCGATTACTATTATGAAGAAACGAGCCAATGGGTACTCTTTCCATGGGAATACATCGAGACAATTAGGGACGGCGTCGATATCAGGGATGATGTAGGTGATGATAGAGACTTAGTGGACGAGATCATTAGGAACGGACTGATTAGGCAAAAATAGGTTGTTTTTCCGAGTAATGCTATATGGTTAGAATTTCGTCTTTGAAAGTTATGAATTTGTTTCGAGCGATATGTGCGAGGAAACCTGCGCTGGGTACGGGCTCGCCGTTCTTAAATGCTTCGGGATTATATGTGTATCCTGTAACTCTTCCCACAAACAGTGTATGGTCGCCATAATCCCTGTAGTCTATCACTTTGCACTCAATATTAGCGAGCGCTTCACTAATACTTGGTGTCTTGATAGTTTTAGACGGAGTTAAAGTGATATTCATTTTTCTCAGTTTTTCTGGCCCGGACTCGGTTCCAGCAATCCATACGTCTCTCAACATTTGCACGGATGGAACACTTATAACGTATTCACCATATTTTTTAATGAGTCCATGCGTGTATCTTTTCGGCGATACGGCTACACCTACTATCTCAGGCTTAAATGACAACACTGTGACCCAGTCGGCAGCCATCACGTTTACCTCGTCATCTCTCCCCGTCACTATTAGATATGTCCGCATAGGGTAGAGGAGTCTATACATATTTACACCTATTACAGTGTTTTACCATGTTCCCTAGTATGTATTACGGCTGTTGCCCTGCGATCTTCACTATCACATTGTTATCAATACATAGCTTGATGTCTGCGGCGCGATATTTTTTCCTAATAATTCCTCTTTCACTATCAACTTCAACCTCATACCTGATAAGACCGGCCTTTATCAATATTTTAAGATGAGCTAGGAGTAAAGGCTTAGATATGCCGAGTATACTGCGTAGTTCTTTACTTGTCATAGATCGCTTAGAGCATAGTGCTATTATCTTTAGCCTTATCGGGTTTGACAAAGCCTTGAATAAGTATATGTAGTTATCCATGCTACCATCTGTATCCTCAGTATCACTCAATGTTTCAGCCCCGCCGAAGCACTGGTGGATAATTATCATTGTATATGACTAGATTATTCTCTTAGCTCTTCTCGCAGGGCTCTTATTTCTTTTCGAAGACCACGTATTTCTCTTAGTAGTTCCCGGTATAGTTCACGTTCTTCGTTCATACTTGAGCTGGGAGGAGCTCCGCCACTGGTTCCTATGCTTGTTCTTTTAATGGTAACAGTTAAGCGTTCTGCTACCATTACACCGACTATAATTATGACGAATAATATTAACAGCCAGAACGCTGTATCTATTAATCCTGCTATATCTGGGGGTATAGGCATTTATATCACGGGTAAATATTTGTTTATACGGGTAAATAAAAGTTTACCCATTTTATCGTACTTATGAAAAACGATACAAAATAAGAAGTAATCTTAAGATACTAGGAGAGAGAAAAGTGCCGCCGCCGGGATTTGAACCCGGGTCACGGGCTTTCTTCGCGGCAGCTCCACTTACCTGCTCGAAAGGCCCGCATACTTGGCCGGGCTATACTACGGCGGCATCCAGACAATATGGATTATCGAGAGGAGTTTTTATAAGTTATCCGGGTCTCTCCCAGGTATTTGTTATGTTTTATTTATTCTCTATTTTATTAAACCACAGTTTTATATTGGCTCTATGGAATAATCCATATTGGATCAGTGTAAGTGATATGTATCATAGTATTCTATGGGTAAGGGTGATCAATATGAGGATCTGGGAGATTGCCAGGAAGCCGAGGCTGATAGTCAGAGACTTAGGATTACCAGTCTCTGTTGTTAGAAGTAGGGCTAGGAAAGTCGGTGAAACAATTGTACCAGTAACATCTGATCCTATAGAAGACCGCGTGTTAGGCTTCCTAACCCCGATAGAGCTACTAATGGTTACAAGTCATCACGGCACAATAAGAGTACGTGATGCGTTGAGAGAGCATCCATTAATTGATCAGGATATGATGCTAGGCGAAGTATTCAACGAGCTACGAAAATTCAAAAGCATCGGTGCCCCCGTGGTTAGTGATCTAGAGAAGAAGAGGCTTGTGGGAGTAGTTACGTATAATGATATGCTGAACTATCTCATAAAGACAGGGTACAAGCCCCTCGCTAACAGTGTTGGAGAGATTATGAAAGTTAAGAATATTGATAAATACATAGTACTTCCCGATGATCGTGTTAATCGTGTATGGAGCAGGATAGTATTCCATGGCCAGGAAGGCGTTGTTGTCGTAAGGAGCAAGGAAGAACCTATACCTCAGGGCATACTTACCTATAAGGAGTTCCTACGTACAGGCAGATGGTTCTTCCATAGGGAAAGCGAACAACACATAACGAGCCCTGCTAAGGTCAAACGTATAATGCTGAGAGGAGTCATGGTCGCAACCAGCGACATGCCTATAGAGCCTGTAGCCGAAGCTATGGCTAGGCTAGATCTACCACTGGTACCTGTTGTGGATAAGAATGGCCATGTAATCGGTATACTGACCTACGAAGACGTGATACAGGCCTATCTCGAGGGAGCAAAGCCCGGCAGAGCACCTGTACCGGTACGTGCACCGATGCCTATACCTGTTACAGCCGAGGAGAGATTCTCCTATGTAACACGTGAGAGAATGCTGTCACAGGTTCTCGTCGAGAAACCAGCAGTGGTTGAAAGAGCAGGGATCAAGGCCTCAGATATAATGGTTGAAGAATTACCAGCTATCACTATTAACGATACCGTAGAACATGCTAGAAAAGAGATGCTAAGGAGAAGAACAGACTATCTGGTCGTTGTCGATGAGAACGGCGAAATAGTAGGTGTTGTAACGAAGTGGAACATGCTGTATGCACTAGGCATTAAGGGCCCGTTATGGAGGCGTAGAACCAAGGATCGATACTTCATAGACTATATAATGTCCAAGAATGTCCCGAGAGTTAAGCCTGACACACCGATCGAGGATATCGCTCTAGATATGGTTAACAGCGAGTCAGAAGTAGTATTCGTCGTCAATGAGCGCGGCGACATCGTCGGATTCATCACGAAAGACCAGGTCATAGATGCTGCCAAACAGCTCATGGGAGACCTGCTGGTCGAGAACATCATACTGCCCGGCAAAATGGCATCAGTACACCCGTTCCACAGCCTCTACCACACAG
>JAADCY010000155.1 GCA_013154205.1 Thermoproteota archaeon
CTATGCCGTTCCACTCCTTGGTCTTTGTTATGCTCTCTATGTAGAGGTTCTTCATAGTGCATTTCTTGACACCGTCTATCTCGATCGCCATTGTGATGTGCTTGAACCTTATGTTGGTGAATGTTATATTGTATCCTCCGTTCCAGACCGCTATGCCGTATGCGACATCGCTTCCTGTTAGGTCGTGTATGTATCCATTGGCGACGTATACATTCTTGTTGTAGTTCTTGAACTGTATTCCTGGCCACATGTTGCCGCTTATGGCTGGTCCTAGCTCGAAGTTTACTATTGTCACGTAGCTACAGTTCTCGCTTAGTATTGGGCTGTCATGGCTGTACTGTACCTTGACTCCGTCAACGAAGATATGGCTACTGTGCTTCAGGTATAATCCTTTGTATGATGGTGCGTTTACACTGAGGCCGTATATTTTGATATAGGTTGCGTTCTCTACTAGGACTCCATCCCATCCCGTCATCGACACACTTATGTTCTTCAGGGTTATCATGGTGCTGTGATCGGTTACTCTCACGGCGTAGTGGCCTGGCTTTGAGGCCTTGATGTTCTCTACTAGTATGCTTGTCGAGTTATCAATATATATTCCGCTCCAATCAGTGTTCTTGAATTCCACGCCGTTGACTATGATCTTTGACGAGCACAGTATGTCGATGCCATGCTTAGTGGTGTTGCTGATCTTTACGCCGGGTCCTATCGTTACTATTCCCTGTGCTTCTTCTACTAGTATTCCATCTCCCCTACTACCTGTCAGCTCTAGATCCTTGACAGTAACGTGCGTCTTCACTGTCGGCCCTATGTAGAGAAGAGCTGTGCTCGGCTCTCCTTTAATCATTCCTTCTATGACTACATAGTACTTAGTGAGGTTGCCGACATAGACTCCGAAGAAGTATTTCGGCGAAACATTTGTGACTTCAACTTTTATAATGTATGGTGACTCCTTGGTTCCCTGTCCTGATATTGCTAGTTTTGGCGCTGTCTGATCCGTTATTGTTACTACTGCGAAGTATGTTCCGAAGTAGATCGGCTTCTTATCCTCTACCCCTCCGTGGCCAGCCCACTTATATGGCGTGTCTCCTATTCCGTCGCCGTTCAGGTCTTTACCTGTGTAATCGGTGTAGAGGTTGTATTCGGCTTTGACACTGGTCGAGTCGCTGTAGGCTTGCGGTGATTTTCCACAGTACCAGAACGTTGAGTTGTGTACGTAGATGTTCTTCGCTAGGCTAGTTATGTAGATACCATAGGATCCTGCGAGGGTTATGTTGGTATGTACTATTTCGGCGCTGCTCACCTTGTTCATGTAAATTCCATATACTTGTGGTTTTATCGCGGTCAGGTTCTCGATCACTATGTTCTCGCCGCTGTTTAGATAGACTGTTGTTCCGCAGCGACCGTGCTCCCATCCTGCTGGTGATGAGCCGTATACTGTTACATTGTAGATGTGTAGTCCGTCCAGTACGTCGCTTGTATCGTATACTGTTAATAGGTCTTCATTGTAGACTACTCCATTCATGATGGTCAGATTGTAAACGTCAGCGTTGCTCCATGGGCCTACTGCTATGAGCATGTTCTGACCGTTGCTCTTAACCTTTTCCTTGTCTATAAATCCGTTAACAATTATATTATTGTCTCTTCCATCGAGTATAATGTTCTTCCAGCCAGCATCCTTGAAGTAAATATCTTGTATCAGGGTATTATTTACATTGTACATGTATATTCCATTGCCATCGGCCCATCCATCACCATTGAAATCGTTGTTGATTAGCTTAATCATATAGAATAGGCCGTAGGATACTCCTCTTATATCCATGCAGTCCTTGTACCTAATGGCTGTGAGATTTATAATTATTAGTTTACTTATCTCGTTGGCGCTCCATGGTAGTTTGATTATCTTATCTGATATTGTCTTAAGATAAATGTTGTACATTGTTATATTGTCTGAGATTACTAGTTTGCCCGTCAAACTTACATAGTCGGTTATATTTTCTGCCCTAACATCTGATATAATTATTGAGGATAATGTGAGGTTTCCTCCGCTACTGAGTAATGCGCCGCTGTTTGTCAATGTTACATTGTTTACTTTCAGGACTGTTAATGCTAGGGTGGGGCTTAGGCCTACCAGGTATCTTATTTTGTCTGCTACGACGTTCTTGATATACACTATATTTCCGCTTATTCCTGCTGCCTTGCTAGCGATGTGGTAGAGATCGCCGGGCATACCTTCTGCCCTAATATTTATTAGGTAGTGCTCGTTGAAGGGCTGACTGCTCTCTATTCTCACGAAGTGGTGCTGTATTGCTCCGTTCTTGATATCTATATTCAGTAATGCCATATCCTTTATTGTTCCTGATTTAACATATATGCCGTAGTAGAATCCTGGTGACGAGTTATCGAATATAGTTTTCTGAACCAGTAGTTTCGAAACTGTGCTTTCAACCTCTACGGCTGAGGGAGCACCAGTTGATCCCTTGGCTGAGAAGACGCTGTCCATAACAATTATGTCGAGGCCCTCATTGCTTCCATCGACTCTTATGAGTCCTCTCCAGTTAGTGCCCCATCCAACCTTGTCTGTTATACCTTCTAAGATGCTGCGCTGTATTAATACCGTGGTATTGGTTGTACCCGTTATCCTTACTCCATGACCTGCTAGACCAATTGTTGAATAGACTATTCTTACAGCTGTGTTCTGTACCTTTTCGATACATAGTGCTGCGTCCCACCAGTTGTTTGATGTACCATTTATTATTGTTGTATTTACTATTGTGACAACTGTTTTCGCTAGATCGTTTATGTAGAGCAGATAGCCTGTTCCGGTGAGGCCTTTGATCGTGGTGTTCATTATTGTTAAATGTAGGTTTGTAACATTATGATGTACACATAATGCGACTCCTCCGCCATCCGTGATCACACTGTTCTTTATGATGAGGTAGCCTCCGGTGAAGTTTGTCAGCTGGATCGATCCTCCACCGAGGTCTAACGAGCCGAACACAAGTACCCATGGATTTGACTCTGTTCCTGTTCCGCCCTGGTAGTATGGTGATTTCGTTATATTATCCTGGGTAATGATCACCGTTGTTGGTGTTGTTGCTGAATGCACTTGTGTCACTAATGATACGGGTAAAGGCGCGGCTAGGGAGACAAGCATTAATGCTATTAGTATAATTTCTAGTGCTTTTTTCACATCGATCACCTTCCACGAGGAAGTATATAATGGATCCATAATTGAGTTTCATGTATTTCCACGTATAAAGGGTTAACAAGGGCTACATCATGAGGAATGTTAATCTACTATTTATTGTTTATTCAGTAAATTTACTTACATGGTACTATCATTCATAATATATGTCACATACTCTGAAAAACAATTTTAGTCGATGGTTAATACTCCTTTTATACTGTTTTCTTATTCTTTTTCTCAAGCTTTCTATGATACTCTGTCCTTAGCCTCGGGTTGAATATTTCCTCCATGGCATGGCTAGATAGTATGAATCCTTCCTGTAATAGTATGATCGCTAATAGTGGCGCTAACAATATATAGTATAGCCTTGGCTCTAGGAAGCCTCCTGCGGCATTATATGCTATGCTAAGCATCATTCCCCAGTTAGTCGGGTCGACAGGTAGTATTCCGAGGAAGTAGAGACCTACTATAGCGTAAACTGCTCCTGTAGCTGAGAATATGAAGTTTATAGCTATATAGCCAGCTACGTTGGGGAGGATCTCGCTGAACACTATGTGGCGTGTCGGCAACCCTAAGAGCTTAGCTGCCTCGATGAATGGTCTACTCTTAAGTCCTAGGACTTGGCTTCTAACACTACGGGCTAGGCCTGCCCAAGCAGTAATGCTTAGTACACCAGCTATTACGAGCGGATTATATGCTAGCTGAGGTACTTTCTGGAAGTAAGCCGCTATCGCGATATATAATGGTAGGCCAGGTATGTTTAGGACAACATCTGTTATTGCTGTGAGTATAGAGTCCGCCCTACCGCCCTTGTAGCCTGCAAGGATACCCACCAGTAGTCCGACCAATGTCGATATGCCTGCGGCGAGGAAGGATATGAAGAGTATCTTGGGTGCTCCATCGAATATCATTATGAACAAGTCTCTGCCGAGGGGATCGGTGGATAACGGGTGTTCGAGGCAGGGAAGTATGTTTTTGCCCTCAACCCTTATCGAGGAGTAGGGGGCTATTGTTACTGCTATTATTCCCAAGACTACGAACATGCATAGTATCATAATACCTGTGAACGCTCTCTTGTTGCGCCATATCATTATCAGTATTTCGTTCACCGAGCCTCACCCGCAACCCTTACTCTCGGGTCTAGTAGGCCGTAGAGTACATCGGCTAGTGTCACGCCTACTATTACGGCGAGAACCTCTATGGTTAGACATGCCTGGACCACGGCGTAGTCTCTCGCCCATACGCTCATCAGGAAGAAGTATCCTATTCCACGGTAGGTGAATAACCATTCGATGAAGTGGCTTCCCCCGAACATGTAGCCGAGAGTGATCATGAAGCTCGTGAATAATGGGAGGATAGCATTTCTACCTACATAAGTTATCGATATCCTTCTGCTGGGGAGGCCCCTGATCTCTGCTACGGCGATATAGTCTTCGCCTAATACATTTATCGTGCTACCCCTCATTGCCAAAGCCCACCCCGGGAATCCTACGAGCACATATGTTATTATCGGCAGGGCCGCGTGCCACAGGGCGTCGCGGATGAAGTTGAAGAAATCCCATATCGTGGGCCCGGGGGCTACTCCTGGGCTTATCTCTCCCCTGTAGGGGAACAGGTGGAGCTGAACACCGAGGAATATGAGCACTATTATGCCTACGATATAGTCCGGTATGGCTCTCCATCCCATTAGTAGGAGAGTTACTATGCTGTCTATCTTCGTGCCATGCCTATACGCTATAACCATCCCTATTAGTACGCCGACCACGAATTGTATAACGAGGGCTATGCTTAGCGTGAAAACAGTCCATGGGAGGGCATGTAACACTATTTGCATAGCTGGAATTCCGCCGTACTGGAAGCTCCGCCCGAAATTGCCGTGGAATACCGAGCGTATGTAGTCGAAGTATTGCTCAAGAATAGGTTTCTGCGGGTAGATCGCGTAGAACATTTTCGCCCTACTATATGCTATCGAGGGCGGAACTCCCTGTGCTATCTGCTGGTAGACATAGGCCTGGATAGGGTTTCCAGGCATAAGGCGGAGAAGTATGAATCCGATCGTGAGAACTGTAATTAGTGTGAAAAAAGCTATTACTACTCTTCTAGCCAGCCAGTACATTTCTCTCGGGCCTCACACAGCATTGTCAAAGACCGTTTATCCAAGTATTCAGGGAAGTAGACGCTATTTCTTCCTGAGGAAAACAAGCGCGCCAACTATGACCGCGACTATTATGATCCCTATCACTGCTCCTATAAGTGCTACTGGAGTCTGTGCCTTCTGGCTTGTCGTCGGTGAGGGAGATGCTGGAGCTGCTGTACTGGTTGTCCTGGCTGGTGTGGTAGTAGTTGATGTCTGCTGTGGTGCTGTTGTTGTGGTTGTGGCGTGTTCCGCCGTTGTATGAGTTGTCGTGGTTGTTGATGTGCTTGTCTGTCCACTTGTTATGATTACTTTGGCGTGGTGGAGGTATAGTAGTACTAGTGTTGTCTCGAACCTACTGATACTGGCATCGTACCATAATGGGTCACTCGACCCAGGCCATTCGAACTCGTATCCGCAGTGAAGGCCTTTCCTAGTGTTTACGAATACAGGAATATTCTTCTCGCCTATAGGTAGTATTGGCAGGTCATAGTCTACTAGGAGACTTAGTATGCGTGTAGCGTTCCTCACTACTGTGGGGTTATTGCTTGTTAGTTCGTTCCATACTTTTGTAGCATTAACCAGCCCTATGCCCGGTACCCTGTAGACTAGTGGTAGGCCTATCGACCTGAACCTACTTATCCACTGCCAGTGGCAAACCCATGGATGTACGAGATTCCATGGGCCCCACCAGTTCAGTATTAGATCCCATGTCTTGCTAGGCCATATCTGGCCCCATAGCGTTGAATCTTCTACTGCGCGGTAGTCCACGGTTATTCCGAAGTCTGTTAGTTCTTTGGCTATTGCTTGTCCTATGGTGTTCCAATCAGTCCATCCGC